>DASWMA010000540.1:0-22241 GCA_036399995.1 Longimicrobium sp.
ATGATGCGGGCCAGCTCGGCGTGCACCAGGCGCGGGTCGTCGTCGCGTGCGTGGGCGTAGGGGCGGCGCGCGCGGGCCACGGCGTCCAGCGACAGGTCCACGGTCACGCGGTCCTCCCCCAGGTCGTCGCCCCTGGCCAGCAGGTCGCCGCCGGGGCCCACGATCATCGATCCACCGGCGTAGACGCAGGGCCCCTCGGTGCCCACGCGGTTGGCGACGACGACGTAGATGCCGTACGCCACCGCGGCGGCGCGGGCAAGGTGCTCCCACGCGGGCCAGCTCGCGAAGCGCCCTCCGCCCTCGCCACCGGCCCAGCTTCCGCGCCCCGCGGCGGCGGACTGCACCACCACCAGGTGCGCGCCGTCGGCCACCAGCAGGTACATCAGCGCGGGGTGCCACAGGTCTTCGCACACCAGCACCCCCATCCGCCAGCCGCCGCCCGCGTCGTACGCCCGCACCCGGTCGCCGCGGCCGAACCAGCGGCCCTCGTCGAACATCCCGTAGGTGGGGAGGTAGACCTTGCGGTGCCGGTGCAGCACGCGCCCGCCGCGCAGGTGCAGCGCCGCGTTGAAGGGGACGAAGGCCGCGTCGCGCTCGATGGCTCCCACCACCACGTCCGGCCCGTCGGCCAGCTGCGGATACGGTTCCGCGGATTCGGGGGCGGCGAGCGCGTGGACGCGGTCGCGGACGTCGTACCCCGTCAGCGACAGCTCAGGCGTCACGATCAGATGAACACCCTCCGCCGCCGCGTCGCGCTGGGCCGCGGCCACGCGGGCGACGTTCGCGTCCACGTCGCCCAAGACGGGGGCGAACTGCTCCACCCGCAGCCGCAGCGTGCTCCCGAAGCCGTCCGTCACGCGCGCACCGGGCGAAGGCGAGCGGGTCGATGGCTCATCCGCCGACCCTCACCCGCCGAGACGAACGCGCGAACCACGCCGGGCATGGTCGCCGTCGATGCGGCGACGCGGTCGGCCGGGGCCTGGGATCGGCGAAATCGCACGTGCGGCGCGGGTTCGGCGGGATCGGGGTGGCGTGGGGAGCACGCCCGCATCTTACGCCGGGCGCGAGAGCCGTGTCAAGCCAAAGTCAAGGCGGCGCCTGCCTTCCCGGGCCGTTTTTGCGCGGACGGGGGGCGGGCGATAGGTTGCGCACGCAGACACTACTCCGCGGGGCGGCGGGACGGAGCGCGCACGACTCTTGCGCCCGGGCCTGCGTCCTTTCGAGAACCCGGCGCGCGTCGCCTCCGGTTGGAGGCTTCGTGCGCTCCCACGTTTCGGTCCCGGAGACCCGGAGTGCCCAAGTTCGTCGTACAGGGCGGCAAGCGCCTGAAAGGCTCCATCCGCCCGGCGGGCAACAAGAACGCGGCGCTGCCCATGCTGGCCGCCGCCCTGCTCACCGACCAGGACGTGTTCCTGGAGAACGTCCCGCGCATCAAGGACGTGCTCACCCTGCTGGACCTGCTGGTGGCGCTGGGCGCCGAGACCGAGTGGACCGGCCCGAACGAGGTGCGCGTGCGCGCCGCCAACGTGGGCCACCGCCAGCTCGACGCGCAGGCCGCCGCCCGCATCCGCGCCTCCATCCTGCTGGCGGGGCCCATGCTGGCGCGCACCGGCGGGATGAACCTGCCGCCGCCAGGGGGCGACGTGATCGGCCGGCGGCGCGTGGACACGCACTTCCTGGCGTTCCAGAAGCTGGGCGCCAGCTTCGAGCACGACGCCGAGAGCTTCCGCGTGAAGGCCGACCGGCTGCAGGGCGCCGACATGTTCCTGGACGAGCCCAGCGTGACGGCCACCGAGAACGCCGTGATGGCGGCGTCGCTGGCGCGCGGCACCACGCGCATCCGCAACGCCGCGGCCGAGCCGCACGTCCAGGACCTCTGCCACATGCTGGTGGGGATGGGCGCGCAGATCGACGGGATCGGCACCGGCACGCTGCTGATCCAGGGCGCCGACAAGCTGGGCGGCGGGCGCTTCCGCATCACCAGCGACCACATCGAGGTGGGGAGCTTCATCGGGCTGGCCGCGGTGACCGGGGGCGAGATCACCATCGAGGACGCCGCGCCCGAGCACCTGGACAGCATCCTGATCGGCTTCGACCGGCTGGGGGTGAAGACGGAGATCCGGGGGCAGGACCTGTTCATCCCCGGCGACCAGGAGATGGTGATCCAGACGGACATCGGGGGCCACATCCCGAAGGTGGACGACGGCCCGTGGCCCGCCTTCCCGGCCGACGTCACCTCCATCGCGCTGGTCACGGCCACGCAGTGCCAGGGGACGATCCTGATCCACGAGAAGATGTTCGAGAGCCGGATGTTCTTCGCCGACAAGCTGGTGGCGATGGGCGCGCGGCTGGTGCTGTGCGACCCCCACCGCGTGCTGGTGATCGGCAAGAGCCAGCTGCGCGGCGGCGTGGTGGAGAGCCCCGACATCCGCGCCGGGATGGGGCTGCTGATCGCCGCGCTGGGCGCGCGCGGGGAGAGCGAGATCTACAACATCGGCCAGATCGAGCGCGGCTACGAGCGCATCGACGAGCGCCTGCGCGCGCTGGGCGCCGACATCGAGCGGGCGGACTCGCGCACCTGACGGCAGTACGAAAGTACGAGGTACGGAGTACGGGAGTACGACGGATCGACGAGGCGCCCGGGACCCGCACGGGTTCCGGGCGCCTCGCTTGCAGCTTGCAACCTTTCATCGCGCCCGCTCGAGTCTCCGCACTGGGCACTGGGCACTGGGCACCGGGCACCGGGCACCGGGCACCGGGCACCGGGCACTGGGCACTGGGCACCGGGCACCGCCGCTCATCCATCTACCGAAGATTCCCATGTCTGACGAACAACCGAAGGGGCGCACCGGGATCGGCGAGGGGCTCCGCGCGGGGATCGGGATCCTGTCGGCGTTCCGCGAGGCCATCGAGGAGACGATCGAAGAGGCGGTGGAGCGCAACGACCTCAACCCCGACCGCGCCAAGACCGCGCTGAGCGGTGCCCTCGAGCGGGCGCAGGGTGTGTTCGACGACGTCCGCGAGCGGGTGGACGTGGTGCCCCGCCGCGAGTTCGACGCGCTCAAGGCCGAGGTGGAGGAGCTGCGCCGCCGGCTCGACCGGCTGGACGGCGGCGGCGGGCACGTTCGCCTGCTGGACGCCGGCGGCGCTCCCACCCCGGGCACGGCGCCGTGACGGAGACGGCGGCCGCCGGCGCCCGCGTGGTGGAGGAGACGCTTCTGCCCGGCGACGTGCCGCTGTGGGTGCACCCGGAGTGGAGCGAGCGCTTCCCCTGGCTGGTGCAGGGGACCACGGGGCGGGGAAGCGGCGGCGAGCCGTTCGACCTGGCGCTCGGCGGCGACCGTCCGGTGGGGCCGGCGGTGGACCGCTGGCGCAGGCTGGCCGCGGCGACGGGGATGCGGACGGCGATCCACTCGCGGCAGGTGCACGGCACGGAGATCTGGGTGCACCGCGAGCGCGGCGCGCCCGCCGTGGCGGTGATGGACGGCTGGGACGGGCACGCCACCGCGGGCGCCGGGCTCCTGATCGCCGTGGGCATCGCGGACTGCACGCCGGTGAGCATCGTGGACGCCGAGCGGCGCTGCGTGGCGCTGGTGCACGCGGGGTGGCGCGGCGCGGCCGCCGGGATCGTGGAGCGCGGGATCGAGCGGCTGGCCGCGGAATGGGGGAGCGCGCCCGACGCGCTGTGGCTGCACTGCGGCCCCGCCATCTGCGGCCGGTGCTACGAGGTGGGGCCCGAGGTGCACGCTGCCCTCCACCCCGACCGCCCGCCGCCACCGGGGAAGGCGAACGTCGACGTGCGCGCGGCGATCGTAGAGCGCGCGGTGGGGCACGGGGTGCGGCCGGAGCGCATCACCGTCTCCGCGCATTGCACGCGCTGCGGCGGCGGGCACTTCTTCTCGCATCGCGGCGGCGACCTGGGCCGGCAGTACGGGGTGCTGGGGATCCGGGAGGGGTGACGGCCCTCATCCCCCCGACCCCCTTCTCCCGAACTGCAGGAGAGGGGGAGAAGCACAACTGCGGTGGCAGCGTCGGGCTCGGAGCGGCACGTTTCGGGGTTCCCGCTGCACCCCGACATGGATGTATCGTCCTATCGGACGCCGTGCGCGCGCTGGCCTGAAAGGCTGGCGCGTTCTCGATTCTCCGACCATCTTTCGTTCACCCCGCGGTCACCATGCCTCGGGCCTCGCCGGATGCAACCCGACGAGGGTTGCCGGCGTACAAGGACGTGTGTGGGGATTCCTCGTCCTCCGCACGTTCTCTGATCTGGGGAAGCCGCGCGTAGGGAATTCACCCTACACCCGCTGGCGCGTGTTTCCCCATTGAGCCGAAGTGCCGCGGGGCACATCTTCCCCGCGTGAAACCAACCGCGCATCCCACCGTGCAGCGCACCTTCGCGCACCGCCTGACCGCCCTGCTGGCGCTGGCCTTCTTCCTGTTCACCTGGACGGGGGAGGCGCTGGGCGCGCACGGGTGTCCGCACCATGACGCGGTGCCGGGCGCCGCGCAGGCGCAGGCGCAGCACGGCCACCACGACGCGCACGCGCAGCAGGATGCGCCCGCGCCCGAGCACGCCGAGCGCCACGCCTGCACCTGCGAGGGTAGTTGTCCGTCCGTTGCCGGCGGCGCGGTTCCCACCGCGGCCGACGCGGTGGTCCGCGTGGCGCCCGCGTCCGTGGCCCGCGCGGCGGCGCCGCGGGGAAGTGCGATCGTTCCCCGTCTCGTCCCGTTCTTCCTTCCGTACGGCCAGGGTCCTCCCCTGCTCGGCTGAACCCAACCAAGCACAACGACGGCGCGGCTTTCTGACCGCGGGCGCACCTCCGTGCCCGCAGGTGCCGCATGCCATGCACGCCTGGAACTCAGCCGAGGGCACCGTGTCCATCACACGTACGTACAAGCACATCCGCAGCGCGGCACTCGTAGCCGCCGCGCTGCTCGCCCCGCTCGCCGCCGGCCCCGCGCTGGCCCAGGCGACGGGCTCGATCGAAGGCACCGTGACCGCCCGCGGGAGCGGGGCGCCGCTGGCCGGCGTCGGCATCCGCGTGGACGGCGCCGCGGCCGTGGCCACCGACGCGCAGGGGCGCTTCCGCATCGCCCGCGTGGCCGCCGGGGCGCACACGCTCACCGCCGCGCGGCTGGGGCTGGCGCCGGTGTCGCTCCCGGTGACGGTCGTCGCCGGCGCGGCCGCCCGAGCCGACCTGCGGATGGGTGAGGAGAGCACCATCCTCCCCTCGCTGGTCGTGAGCACCACGCGCGAGGTGCGGCGGCTGGGCGAGACGCCCGCGTCGGTGGGCGTGGTCTCGTCCGCGACGCTGCGCGAGGCGCGGCCGACCCATCCGGGCGAGGTGATGGGGCAGGTGCCGGGGGTATGGGTGAGCGTGACCGGCGGCGAGGGGCACACCACTGCCATCCGCCAGCCCAAGACCACGAACGCCGTCTACCTCTTCCTGGAAGACGGGGTGCCCACGCGCTCCACCGGCTTCTTCAACCACAACGCGCTGTACGAGGTGAACGTCCCCCAGGCCGACCGCATCGAGGTGCTGAAGGGGCCCGCCAGCGCGCTGTACGGGAGCGACGCCATCGGCGGCGTGGTGAACGTGGAGACGCGCGCGCCCACCGCCCGGCCGGGCGTGGAGGCGTACGTGGAAGGCGGTGCGTACGGGTGGGGGCGGCTGCTGCTGGCGGGGTCCACCACGCACGGGGCGAACGGCGTGCGCGCCGACGTGAACCTGACCCGCACCGGCGGCTGGCGAGAGGGGACCGACTACACGCGCCAGAGCGGCACGCTGCGCTGGGACCACCACTTCGGCGGCGGGGCCTCGCTCAAGACGGTGCTGGCGGTGAGCCACATTGACCAGCAGACGGCCGGGGCGTCCACGCTGCTGGCGGCGGACTACGCGGCGGACCCCACGACCAACTACACGCCGATCTCCTTCCGCCGCGTCTCCGCGCTGCGGCTGTCGGCGGCGTACGAGCGGCGGGGGGCGAGCTCGCTGGTGAGCGTGATCCCGTTCGTGCGCTGGAACAGCATGGAGCTGCTCCCCAACTGGTCGCTTACGTACGACCCCACCGTGTACACCACCGGCCACCGCTCCTTCGGCCTGCTGGCCAAGTACCGCGTGGACGTGGACCCGCTGCGCACCCGCCTGATCGCCGGCGTGGACGTGGACGTGAGCCCGGGCTTCCGCAAGGAAGACCTGATCCAGACCACGCGCACGGGCCAGGTGTTCAACAGCTACCAGGTGGTGGAGCGCGTCTACGACTACGCCGTCACCTTCCGCGGCGTCTCTCCCTACCTGCAGGCCGAGGTGGCGCCGGCCGAGCGGCTGCGCCTGACCGGCGGCGTGCGCTGGGACAACATCGGCTTCGACTACGACAACCACCTGGGCGTGGTGACCACGGGCAAGTACCGCCGCCCGGCCGACACGGACGTGGGCTATCACCACCTGTCGCCCAAGCTGGGCGCCACCTACGAGGCCGGGCGCGCGCTGGCCGTGTTCGGCAGCTACACCACGGGCTTCCGCTCGCCCAGCGAGGGGCAGCTCTTCCGCCAGGGGCAGGCCGCCAGCACGGTGGACCTGAAGCCGGTGGACGCCACCAGCGTCGAGGCGGGCGCGCGCGGGCAGATCGGCCCGTTCGGCTACCAGGTGAGTGCCTACCGGATGCGCATCCATCACGACGTGCTGGCCTTCGTGAACCCCGATGGCACGCGCGAGACGGTGAACGCGGGCGGCACGCTGCACCGCGGGATCGAGACGGGCGTCGGCGTGCAGCTCCCCGCCGGCTTCCGCGCGGACGTGAGCTACAGCCGGGCCAGGCACAGCTACGTGGAGTGGTCGCCCCGCCCGGGCGTGGACTACGCCGACAAGGAGATGGAGAGCGCGCCGCGCACGCTGCTGAACGCGCGGCTGGGGTACGCGCTGGGGAGTGGACGGCTTTCCGCCGAGTGGCAGCGGGTGGGGAGCTACTGGATGGACCCCGAGAACACGCACCGCTACGGCGGCCACTCGCTGGTGAACCTGCACGCCACGGTGCCCGTGCGCGGCGGAGTGGAGCTGGTGGGGCGGATGAACAACGTGCTGGACGAGCGCTACGCCGAGGCGGCGCAGTTCACCGCGGCGCGTGGCGAAGAGCTGGCGCCGGGGATGCCGCGCAGCCTGTACCTGGGCGTGCAGCTGCGCGCGGGCCACTGAAAGGAACGGACGTGATGAAGACCTCCGTGATGATCGGCGGCGTGGCGGTGGTGGCCGTGGCCGGGCTCACCGCCGCCGTGGTGGCCCGCGGCCCGGCGCTGGAGCCCGCCGCCACGCTGGCGACGGCCGGCGCCTCGAACCCCACCGTGGCCGCGGGCGCCGACGGCGCCCGCGTCGTGGCCTGGGTGGGGCTGGAGGGCGGCGCCGGCAACGTCTACCTGGTGCGGGCCCAGGGCGGCGCGTTCGGGCCCGCCGTGCGCGTGAACCACCTCGCGGGCGACGCGGCGCCGCACGAGCAGGCGCCGGCGCAGGTGGCGGCCGGTCCGGACGGCGCGGTCTACGTGGTGTGGCAGAACAACCGCAAGGTGCCGGGCCGCCGCTTTCCCGCGAGCGACCTTCGCCTGGCGCGCTCCGCGGACGGCGGCCGCACCTTCGCCCCGGCGGTGACGGTCAACGACGACGCGGGCGGGATGCCGTCGTCGCACACCTTCCACAACATCGTGGTGGCGAAGGACGGCACGGTGTGGGTGAGCTGGCTGGACTCGCGCGTCCGCGACGCCGAGCGCGCCCGCCGGCACCCGCGTCCGGCCGCCGCCGCGCCCGCGTCTGCTGCGCCCGCGAAGCCGGCGGGGGATGCGACGCGCCCGATGCACGGCCACGGCGGCGGGATGGCCGAGGACCCCACCCTCCCCGGCGGCGAGGTGCGGGTGGCGAAGTCGACCGACGGCGGGCGGACGTTCGGGTCCAGCATGGTGGTGGACGGCGACGTGTGCCCCTGCTGCCGCACCTCGCTGGCGACGGGCGCGGACGGCTCGGTGTACGTGAGCTGGCGCAAGGTGTACGAGGGCGACGTGCGCGACGTGGTGGTGGCGCGGCTGGCGCCCGGCGCGGCGGCGTTCGGCACGCCGGTGCGGGTGCACGCGGACGGCTGGGTGTTCCCCGGCTGCCCGCACGCCGGGCCGTCGCTGGCGGTGGACGGGCGCGGCCGCCTGCACGTGGCCTGGTACACGGGCAAGGACACGCGCCAGGGGCTGTGGCACGCCGTGTCGGCCGACGAGGGACGGACGTTCGCCGCGCCCACGGCGCTGCTGACGGGGAAGTGGGTGCCGCCCAGCCAGGTGGCGCTCGCAGCGGACGGCCCCCGCGTGTGGGCCACCTGGGACGACCGCCGTATCGCGCAGGGCCCCGTCACCCTCGCCCGCATCGACGGCGGCGAGGTGGAGGTGGTGACGCGCGAGCGCACCGGCCGCTCGCCCGCGCTGGCCTCCGGCGGCCGCGGTGTGCTGCTGGCGTGGTACGAAGGACAGGCGGTGCGGGTCAGCGCGATGCGGTAACCCTGGCCGAATCGATTTCGAACGTAAGCCCATCTCAACAGGCGCGCGGTGCGAATGCGGCCGCGCGCCTGCTGCTTTGTGTCGAACTTATCTCCCCTTGCATGCGGGACAGAAGGGACATAGTATCTGCGGAGCGTTGTCGGGGTGTGGATATCACGTGGCGTCGTGCGTCTTTCATCGTTCTGCTGGCAGATAACAGGTTTCCGGAGGGCAGCCATGTTCCTTACCCTTCGTTTTAGACGATTCCTGGTGCTCGGATCCTCCTTCGTCGCCACGGTGCTCGCCGCGTGCGACCAGCCCGTGGCTCCGCATGTCAGTCCCGCGCCCGTGCCGAACGTGGGGATCGCGCCGTCGGCAACCGCGACCGCGGGTGAGGGGGACCTGGACGACGCTCGTGCGGTGCTGCGAACGATGGTCGTTCAGTGGAATACGCCGGGATCGGCGGTGCACGCGGATGCGGCGCGGGTAATCCCCCACACCCGTCTGGCGGCGCGGGCCGCCGAGGCGGAGCGCGGGGACGGAGGCTGGGTCAGCGTGGAGGGGTTGATCGCCCGTGGACGGCGGGCAGCCGCGGCCGCGGAAGCCCGTACGAAGGTGGCTCCCCGATGACCAATCCTTCTGACGCAGACGACGAGCTCTTGCCGGAGTACGAATTCACGGTCGAGCAGCTCAGGGCGGTCGTGCGCGGGAAGTACGCCGAACGCTACGCCGCAGGGACGAACATCGTGAAGCTCGATCCGGACGTGGCGAAGGTGTTTCCCGACTCGGAGTCGGTGAACGAAGCGCTTCGCGCGCTCATCACCATCATGCGATCCCGCGCCACCGATCTCGCGGCCTGATCTTTCGTCGAAACGAATCGGAACGGCGCGTGGCTCCCGTACTGGAGCCGCGCGCCGTTTCGCGTCTGCCGCCGCTGCCGGAACGGATCTTCCAACCCTGTGCACCGGGTCTGGATGACACGGAGGGGAGATGGCGGACGGCGGATTCGAAGACATCGAGGAAGTCCGGATCGAGAGCCTGGGGCAGCTGCTGGACTTGGTGACGCCCGAGGAGCACGACCGGGTGAGCGGCCGCATCCGCGATACGTCGGTGTATCGCGGGTCGGGGCACGCGCACTGGCCGCTGCTCACCAGCCTGGACCGGCTCGGCGGGATCGAGCGGCCGCACACCAAGGCGCACCTCGAAGAGCACATCCTCCGCAACTTCATCCGCTATTCGCGCTCGTTCCTGGGCTCGGCGCCGGCGAACGAGTGGGAGCTGCTGGTGGCCGCGCAGCACCACGGCGTGCCCACGCGGCTGCTGGACTGGAGCTATTCGCCGCTGATCGCCGCGCACTTCGCCACGCTGGCAGGGCCCCCCGACACCGACAAGGTGATCTGGCGGCTGAACTGGCGGCGGGTGCACGAGCACTTCGGCCTGCCGCCGCTTGCGTTCCTGGTGCAGGACCTGGCGGCCATGCTGCACGCCCGCGGCATCCACTCCATCGGCGAGCTGATGGCGAGCCCCGAGCACGACGGCGCGCGCTTCGTGTGCATGCTGGACCCGCCGGCGCTGGACGACCGGATCGTGGCCCAGAGCGCCACCTTCGTCATCAGCACCGACAAGACCCGGTCCGTCGACCAGGTGCTGCGCGAAGAGGGGATCTCGGACGCGCTGACGCGCTACGTGATCCCGGGCCCGCGGGTGAACTTCATCCGCGACCAGCTGGACCTGTGCGCCATCGACGAGCGGAAGCTGTTCCCCGACCTCGACGGCGTGGCCGCGCAGATGCGGCGCTACTACTCGCCGTCTGGCCAGCCACCGGATGAGAAGGAAGCGAGCGACCCGAATCGCTGGGGCGTGGAAGGAGAGTGGTAGCCGGTTGAATTTAATGTCGGAATAAGATATGTTCCGGCAGATGGCTCAACCTCACCCACTCTCTGGAGGTGCCGCGATGCGGATTCGTACCCTGCTCGTCGTTCCCTGTGTGCTGGCGATGGTTTCGCTCGCCGCGTGCGCGGGAGACACTACCGCACCCGAGGCCACTGCGTCGCGCGTGGTCCCCGGCGCCCGCGGGACCCTCTCCACCCTCAACGTGAGCATCTCCGGACCCGGGAGCATCACGAACGGCTGGGAGTGCACCTGGTACAGCTCCGTGTCGGGCGGAACGCCGCCGTACACCTATCACTGGAGCACCACCGGGATGATCAGCACCGGGCCGGACGGCGCGTCGTACTTCACCGGCTACAAGGCCGTGAGCACCTGGGGGAGCCTGGACCTGCTGGTGACCGATGCCCTGGGCAGGCAGCGCTGGGCCCCCTCGCGCATCATCGAGGATTCGAACGACATCCCCAGCAACTGCTGACCGCCGGAACCCCACCGGCCTGGTCACGGCGAGCAAAAAAGTCCCTCTCCCGGTGGCTCGGGAGAGGGGCAGGCGCCGAAACAGCGCGACCCGTCGCGCTGTTTCGCCGCAAGGGTGAGGGTCCGCTCCGCGCGCTACCGCACGAACGCCTCGCGCACCCCGCCGTCCACCGCCAGCATCGCCCCCGTGGTGCGCGACGAGCGGTCGCCGGCGAGGAAGAGGACGGCTTCGGCCACGTCTTCGGCGCGGACCTCCACGCCGAGCAGCGTGCGGCCGCGGTAGACGTCTTCCAGCTTCTCGGGGGGCACGCCGTAGGCCTTCGCGCGCTCTTCGCGGATACCGCTCCACAGGTTGCTGCCGCCGAAGATCGCGTCGGGGTTCACCATGTTGACCCGCACGCCGATGGGGCCCCCCTCGATGGCCGCCACGCGCGCGAGCTGCGCCTCGGCGGCCTTGGAGGCGCTGTAGGCGGCGAAGTCCTTCCCCGGCGCGGTCACGTTCTTGGTGGCCACGAACACGATCGCCCCGCCGGTGCCCTGCCGGCGGAAGTGGCGCAGCGCGGCGCGGGTGACCAGGAAGTGCCCCGTGGCGTTCACGGCCAGGCTCCGCTCCCAGTCGTCCAGCTCCAGCGACTCGATCGGCGCGCAGTGCGCGATCCCGGCGTTGGAGACCACCACGTCCACCCCGCCGAATTCCAGCAGCGCAAGCTCCATCGCCGCTTCTACGTCTTCCTCGCCGGTGACGTCCAGCGCGCACGCCACCGCCGTCCCCCCGCCTTCGCGCCCGGCGATCTCGGCCGCGACGGTTTCCGCGCCCTCGGCGTTGGCGTCGGTGACCACCACGTGCGCGCCCGCCGCGGCAAGGCGGTGCGCGATGGCGCGGCCCAGCCCGCCGGCGGCGCCGGTCACCAGCGCCACGCGCCGCGCCAGCTCGCGCTCGGGCGGGGCCAGCGTGAGCTTGAACAGCTCCAGCGGCCAGTATTCGGCGCCGAACTGGTCTTTCTCGGCCAGCGAGCGGTAGCCGCCCAGCGTCTCGGCGCCGGCCATGATGCCGATGGTGTGCAGGTAGATGTCGCGCGCGAGATCGGCCTGCTTCGCGTCCTTCCCCGCGGTGAACATCCCCACCCCCGGCACCAGCACGATGCGCGGCGACGAGTCCTGCACCGCCTCGTCCGTACGGTGACGCGAGACGTACGCGGCGTAGTCGGCGCGATAGGTCTCGAGCGCGGCGGCAAAGGCACGGGCGACGGCGTCGGTGTCCGCCGGGTCCTCCACGTCTACCCAGAGCGGGTGCACCTTCGTGGTCAGGATGTGGTCCGGCGTGGCGGCGCCCGCTGTGGACGCGCTGCGGGCGCGCCCGGAGCCGGCGAACGCCAGCACCTCGGGGGTGTCGGTGTAGCGCACGATCACGCGGCGCTCGGCACTGAGCGCGCCGCGGATCACCGGCGCGAGCGCGGCGGCGGCGCGGCGGCGATCGTCGTCGCGCATCGCGTAGCACCGCTCGGCGGCGAAGGTGGAGGAGGGGTCGCGCGCGTCGATGAAGGCGCGGGCGCGGTCCACCAGCTCCAGGTGGCGGCGGTACGCTTCCTCGGGGCTCGATCCCCACGTGACCAGGCCGTGGTTCAGCAGCACCAGCCCGGGCGCGGAAGGATTCGCCCGCACGGCCTCGCCCACCTCCTTCGACAGCAGGAACCCGGGGCGGCGATAGGGGATGCGCAGCACGTCATCGCCGAGCGCGTCGTTCAGCGCCGCGTGCGGGTCGGGGGTGTTGACCAGCTGCAGGATGGCGTCGGCGTGCGAGTGGAAGACCGCGGCGGCGGGGATGAAGGCGTGCAGCAGCGTTTCGATGGACGGACGCGGCGCGCGCGGGTCGGTGAGGGTGCGGGCGAGGTAGTCGACCATCTCCTCGTCGCTCATGTCGCCGCGCCCGATCAGCGGGAGCACGTCTTCCAGCCGCACGCCCGCGAAGTCGCCGTGCTTCGCGAACGCCAGGTCCGAGCCGCTCCCCTTCACCCGCAGCACGCTCACCGGGCGGCCGGCCACGTCGTGCTCCGCCACCTTCACCGACGTGTTGCCGCCGCCCTTCAGCACCAGCGACGGATCGCCGCCGAGCCTGCGCGACCACTCGACCAGCTCGTCGAGCGCGTTCGCCGGGCCGGCGTAGAGAAAATCCTGCGGGAGGATGACGTTCGCTTCGGTGATCGACATGGGATCGGGATCGGGTGGAATCGCGTCGGATCGGATGGGGTGGACCGAGGCGAACAGGCGCGGTTGAAACCGCTGCAACAACCACACGAAGTCCGCCTTCGCGGACTACAAGCTCGGCAACGGCCGCGATGATGGCGCGCGCGACGATGTTCTCGCCGTTGAAGTCCGCCTTCGCGGACTGGGGGGTACGGCATCTCTCCGCTATGCAGAGATCTGCGTGGCCGCCTCACCGCCGGTTGAAACCGGCGGCTGATCTTGAAAGTCCGCCTGCGCGGACTGCGGCGCAGCCATCGGTGTTTGGGGCGGACGATTTTCATGGCCCGCCGCTGAACGTCGTCCGCACGGGGCGATGCACCTCGCACCCATGCACGCGTGCAGTCCGCGAAGGCGGACTTTCCGATGTTCCAGCCCCGGGTTTCAACCCGGGGTCATCGGCGGACGCACGATTCGTTTACCCCCTTCGCACCATCGCAAATTCACGTCAGATTCCGACGCGCTGCGAACTTGCCGCCGCGGAGACGCCCTGACGCTCGTCCGCCGCCTCGCCACGCAGCTGCTCCAGCGTCAGCACGCCGCGGTCGGTGACGTAGCCGGTCACCAGGCGCGCGGGGGTGGCGTCGAAGGCGGGGTTGCGGGCGGGCGAGCCGGGCGCGGTCACGCGGATGCGGCGCAGGGTTCCGTCGGCGTCGGGGCCGTCCTGGTAGTGCACCTCGTCCCAGCTGCGCTCCTCGATGGTCACGCTGGCGCCGGTGGAGGTGCCCGCATCGAAGGTCGAGGGCGGCGCGGCCACGTAGAAGGGGATGCCGAACTCGCGCGCGCAGATCGCCTTGGCCAGCGTCCCTACCTTGTTGACCACGTCGCCGTTGGCGGCGATGCGGTCGGCGCCCACGATCACCAGGTCCACCTCGCCCAGGCTCATGTAGTGCGCGGCGGCGTTGTCGGCGATCACGGCGTGCGGGATCCCCTCGTTGGCCAGCTCCCACGCGGTCAGGCGCGCGCCCTGGCCGCGCGGCCGCGTCTCGTCTACCCACACGTACGGCGCGCGCCCGGCCTGCGCGGCGGCGAACACGGGGGCCAGCGCGCTGCCGTGGTCCACCGTGGCCAGCCACCCCGCGTTGCAGTGCGTCAGCACCCGCGCGCCGGCGGGGATCAGCGCGGCGCCGTGCTCGCCCAGGGCGCGGCAGCTCTCCACGCTGGCTTCCGCGAACGCCTGCGCCGCGGCGAGCGCCGCGCCGGCCGGATCGTCGCCCGACTGCCCGGCGGCGCTCCAGACGTGCTCGATGCCGGCGAACAGGTCGCGCGCCGTGGGCCGGGTGGCCTCGATGCGGGCGCGGGCCTCGCGCGCGAACGGCCACGGCGCGGACCGCGGCGCCTCGGCGAAGGCCTGCGCCATCGCGAACGCGCCCGCCGCGCCCAGCGCCGGGGCGCCGCGCACCACCATCTCGCGCACCGCCGCCGCGGTGTGGTGGTGCGTCTCGCACTCCACGATGCGGAAGTCGAACGGCAGCAGCGTCTGGTCGATCATCCGCACCACCGTGCCGTCCATCCAGAGGGTGCGGTACGGGCTTCCGTGGACGCGCATGGGACCGGGCTCGTGCAGGGTGGAGGCAGGCGGTCGAGGATCAAAGGTGGCCCCGCGAGCGGGCGCGGGCAACCGGCGCGGGTGATTAGATGCGGCCCCGGGCGGAACATCGCCCGGGGCCGCTCTGCGTCCGGTGGTACCCGGCCACCGGCCATCGTTCTGGAGCAATGGGAAGAGGATGAATCACGCAGAGTCATCAGAAAACCAAAGCAGTTTCTGCTGACTCTGATGACTCTGCGTGAGATTTTCTTCACCCGCCGATCCGGAACCGATCTCTCCGGTCCGGCATCACATCGCCTCCGTCTCTGCGCGTGGGATCCGGCGTCAGGCCTGTTCCAGGCAGGTGCGGTCGAACGAGGCGCAGGTGTGCTGCGTGGCGCAGCTCAGCGGATAGCCCGCGCTGGGGCAGGGGATCTTGGCCTCGCGGGCGTGCACGGTGCCGTACGGCAGCGCCTCCGCGGCGCCGGTGGCGAACGAATCGATGGTGAGCGCGTCCAGGTTCAGTGCGAGCTTCCGGGCCATCGGCTCCTCCCCGTGGTTTGTGGCAGACGACAAACGATTCCCGCCAGCATAACAGCGTAGTATTGGCAAACGCAACTGACGGGAACGCGCATTGAGCCTTGACGCGCGGCATGGTGGGAGCGCCCGGGTGAAATGGCGGCTCGCGACGGCACGACCCGTCCCAGATTTCCCACCGACCAGGATCTCCACCTCCGTCCTGCGGAAAATGCAAGTGACGGCCGGACTTCCAATCTGGCGGCCCACCGCGTGCGGTAGATGGATCGTCTGGCTCTGCCATGCGGTCACCCGTACATTCCGCGTTCACCCTCGTTTCTCCTCCGGCGCCCCGAACCGCCCGCCCATGACGAACATCCTTGTCGTCGACGACTCCGCGACCATGCGGAGGATGGTGGTGGCGGCGCTGCGCAGCCTGGGCGCCGTCAGCTTCGACGAGGCGCAGAGCGGGCTGGAAGCGATCGAACGCCTGTCGCTGGGGCCGGTGGACCTGGTGCTGCTGGACCTGAACATGCCCGACGTGCACGGGCTGGAGGTGCTCCGCTTCCTCCGCTCGCACAAGGCCTTCCAGGAGATCCCCGTGGTGGTGCTCACCACGCGCGGCGACGAAGAGAGCCGCGAGGCGGCGCTGCGCGAGGGGGCCACGCTGTACCTGACCAAGCCGTTCGCCCCCGCCGAGCTCGCGCCGCAGGTGCGCGAGCTCCTGCAGAAGGCGTAGCGCCGTGGAGCCCGGGCAGTTCTTCGGCGCGCTGATGGACGACTACTTCGCCGAGTGCGACGAGCACCTGGCGACGCTGCGCCGCCTGCTGATGGAGTTGGAGCAGGACGAGGCGGCGCGGCCCTTCGCCGAAGAGTCGGTGCGCGGCGTGTTCCGTGGGCTGCACACGCTGAAGGGCCTTTCGGGGATGGTGGGCTTCGCCGAGTCGGAAGCCGTGGCGCACGCGCTGGAAGACTGGCTCCGCCAGGCCGCGCCCGAGCGCTTCATCCCCCCCGGCACCTCGCTGGACGTGCTGTTCGAGGGCGTGGCGCTGCTGGAGCGCTGCCTGCACGCCCGGCGCGACGGCGCCGCCCCGGTGGACACGGGCGAGTTCGCGGAGAAGATCCGCACCGCGCCGGCCGACCCGGACGGCGGCGAGCGCCGGGCCGGCACCCCCGCCGCCGCCCCGCCGTCCCCCGCGGCCAAGCTTTCCGCCGCCGAGTCGCTGCGGCTGGAGGCGGCGCTGCGGCGCGGCGACCGCGTGCAGACGCTGGAGTTCGTGCCCACCCCCGAGCTGGTGGCGCGCGGGATGGGGGTGGAGGCGGTCCGCGGCCGCCTGGGCTCGGTCGGCGAGATCCTGCAGGTGGCGCCGCGGGTGCTTCCCGGGCGAGGGGTGGCCTTCCACTTCCTGGTGGCGCTGGCCCCCGGCGCGGAGCTGCCGGAGGAGTGGCGCGACGACGGGCTGGACTGGACGCTCCCCGAGGCCGCGGCGCCGGCCGAGGCACCTGCACCCGCCGCACCCGGGCCCGAGCGCGCGGCGGGCGCCGTGTCGGCCACCTCCAACGTGGTGCGCGTGGGGCTGCCGCGCCTCGACGAGCTGCTGCGGCTGGTGGGCGAGCTGGTGATCAGCCGCTCGCGGCTCGACGACCTGCTGAAGCAGTCGTGGAACGGCGGCGGCGTTCCGCTCCCCGCGCTGGAAGAGATCAACGCGGGGATGGAGCGCCAGCTCCGCGAGCTGCGCGAAGGGGTGATGCGCGTGCGCCTGGTGGCCGTGGGCGAGGCGTTCGAGCGGATGCGCTTCGTGGTGCGCGACGTGGCCAACGGGGCGGGCAAGGACGTGCGCGTGGAGCTTTCGGGGCAGGACACCGAGATCGACAAGCTGGTGGTGGAGCGGATGATGGAGCCGCTCCTGCACCTGGTGCGCAACGCGGTGAGCCACGGGATCGAGAGCCCCGCCGAGCGCGTGGCGGCGGGAAAGCCGCCGCAGGGGCGCCTCCTCCTCTCCGCCGCCGCGGCGGGCGAGCGGGTGCGCATCGAGGTGGACGACGACGGCCGCGGCATCGACCGCGCCGCCGTGGCCGCCCGGGCGCGCCAGCAGGGGCTGGACGTACCCGACGGGCTGCTGGACGACGCGGCGCTCCTGGACGTGCTCTGCGCGCCGGGCTTCTCCACCCGCGAGGTGGCCGACCTGGCCAGCGGCCGCGGGATCGGGATGGACGTGGTGCGCTCGACCCTGCGCACGCTGGGCGGCGAGCTGTTCCTGGCCAGCCAGGCGGGGCGGGGCACGCGCTTCACGGTGGAGCTCCCGCTCACGCTGATGATCGTGGACGCGCTGCTGGTGCGGATCGGCGAGCAGACCATGGCGGTGCCGCAGCCGGCGCTGCTGGAGGTTCTCCAGGTGGAAGCGGACGACGTGGTGACCTTCGAGAACAACGAGGTGGTGCGCTACCGCGGCCGGGTCCTCCCGCTGCTGCGGCTGCGGAGCCTCTTCCGCATCGGCGGCGACGGCGCGCGCGCCTCGTTCCCCGTGCTGGTGGTGGGGACCGAGGCGCAGCCGATCGGCCTGGCGGTGGACCGGCTGGCGGGCTTGCGCGAGATCGTGGTGCGCGCCCTGGCCGACCCGCTGGTGGCGGTGCCGGGGATCGCCGCCGCCACCGAGCTGGGCGACGGGCGCGTCTGCCTGATCCTCGACTCGGCCGAGCTGGTGCAGCTGGCGCACCGGGCGCGCGAGGGCGCCCTTCCCCGCGCCGCCGCACCCGTGCCCGCGGGGGCGCGATGAGCAGCGCGATGAGCGACGCGACGCACGACCCGGGCGCCGCCGTGGCCGAGACGCAGGCCGCCGCCGAGCCGTTCATCCTCTTCGAGCTGGCGGGCGCCACCTACGCGGTGCGCAGCGCCGAGATCCAGCAGCTCGAGATGGTGGGCGCCGTGACCCCGGTGCCCAACGCGCCGCCCTTCGTGGACGGCGTCGTGTCCGTGCGCGGGCAGGTGGTGCCGGTGGTGAACCTGCGCAGCCGCTTCGGCTTCGAGCGCGCGCCCTTCGACCTGCGCTCGCGCCTGCTGGTGGTGCGGCGCGACGGGCGCACCGTGGGGTTCGCGGTGGACAGCGCGCGCGAGTTCGCCCGCATCTCCCCCGCGTCGATCCAGCCCCCCCCGGAAGGGATCTCGGGGCTCAGCGGGCGCTACCTGGAAGGCCTCGCCCACCTGGGCGAGCGGCTGGTGCTGATCCTGGACATGACGGACCTCTTCAGCCCCGACCCGGCCGAGGTCCCCTCCCCATCTCCGGCCGCCGACGGCCAGGGAGCGTTGAGCGAATGAACATCTTCCGCGGCCGCAACGGCTACGGGGCGGCGACCAACGGGGCCAGCGTGGTGCGGGTGGACGCCGCGCGCCTGGCCGACGTGGCCGAGGCGGCGGCACGCGACGCCGCGCGCCAGGGCGAGGGCGCCGCCGGGCAGCTGCGGCTGATCGACTCTGCCGCCACCCGCGCGGGCGAGGTGGTGCGCTCCCTCGGCGAGACGGCGCAGCAGGCCGACTCGGTGGCGGCCTCGGCCGAGGAGCTGGCCTCGTCGGTCAACCAGATGGCCGCCTCGATCGAGCAGATCACCGCCAACGCCGCCAGTCTGGCCGCGTCGGTGGCCGAGACCGGCGCGTCGGTGGAAGAGACCAGCCGCTCGATCCAGCAGGTGGCGGCCACCGCGGGCGAGATGACCGGCGCGGCCGAGCAGGTCTCCAGCGGCACCGTGCAGATGGCCGCCTCCATCCGCCGCGTGGCCGAAGACACCGACGCCCTCTCCACCTCGGTCGCCGAGATCGCCGCCTCCGTGGAGGAGACCAGCCGCAGCACCGAGGCGGTGGCCGGCAACGCCGACGACCTGGCCGCCGCCGCCGAGCAGACGTCGAGCTCCATCAACCAGATGGCCGCCTCGATCGAGCAGGTGGGGGCGAACGCCGAGGCCATGGCCGGGCTGGTGGAGCAGGTGTCGAACGCGGTGGAAGAGACCGCGCGCTCGGTGCAGGGGGTGGCGCTGAACGCCGAGTCGATCTCGGCGTCGGTCACTTCCGCCGCCGGGGGCGCCGCGCAGCTCGAGAAGTCGATCCGCGGCGTGGCGGCCACCGCCGCAGAGGCCGCCGAGATCTCGCAGCGGCTCTCGCGCGACGCCGAGGAAGGGGGGATCGCGGTGGAGAAGTCGATCCAGGGGCTTTCCCGCGTGCGGGAGTCGATGGCCCAGTCGGCCGCGGTGGCGAGGGAGATGGGGAAGCGCTCGGCCGACATCAGCGGGATCGTGGACACCATCGACCTGATCGCCGAGCGCACCAACCTCCTGTCGCTCAACGCCTCGATCGAGGCGGCGCGCGCGGGCGAGGCGGGGCGCGGCTTCGCTGTGGTGGCCGAGGAGATCCGCAACCTGGCCGACCGGTCGGCGAGAGCGACGGCGGAGATCGCCGGGATCATCCGGGCGCTGCAGGAGGTGGTGCAGGACGCGGTGGCCCGCGCCGGCGAGGGGCAGCGGATCGCCGACGAGAGCGGGCGGCTGGCGGAGGACGGGCTGGCCGGGCTCAAGCGGATCCTGGGCGGGGTGGAGCAGAGCTCGAAGCGCGTGGCGCAGATCGCCGAGGCCACCGACGAGCAGGCCGACGCGGCGCGCAGCGTGGTGACGATGGTGACCACCGCCGCCGAGCAGACGCGGCAGGTGACCGCCGCCACCCGCGACCAGGCCTCCGCGCTGCAGGACCTGGTGCGCAGCGCGGGAGGGATGCGAAAGGCCGCGCAGCAGGTGGCCGCGGGGATGGCCGAGCAGAGCCAGGCCTCGCGCGAGATCACCCGCGCGGCGCAGGCCAGCACCGGCCTCGCCGGCCAGGTGCGGCGGGCGACGGCCGAGCAGGCCACGGCGACCACGCAGGTGGCGGCGGCGGTGGAGTCGCTGCGGCGCGGCGCCGCCAGCACCTCGCGGGCGCTGGCCGAGCAGAGCGCCGGGGCCGAGCAGGTGGCCAGCGAGACGGCGCGGCTCACCCGGATGATCGCCAGCGTGAGCCAGGCGATGACCGAGCAGTCGAGCGCGGCCGCGCAGATCGCCGCCGCCACCGACGACATGCGGCGCCAGTCGGACCAGGCCAGCCGGGGGATGGCCGAGCAGAGCCGCGCGGCGGCCGACATCAGCACCGCCACGCAGAGCGTGGCCAGGGAGATCGCCCGCGTCACCCGCGCCAACGTCGAGCAGACCACGGGCGCGCGCGACGTGCTGGCGTCGCTGGGCGAGCTGAGGCGGCTGGTGGAGGAGGGGCAGGCGGGGACGGCCGGCGCCGGGCTGGCCGACCGCATCCGGCTGCTGGGCCACGCGCCGGACGCCCGCTGACCGTGCCGAACACCGCGGGCGAAACGGACGAGGGGGTGCTCACCACCGACCGGGAGCTGGTGGTCCGGTCGTGGGACGCGTGGCTGGCCGAGGCGACCGGCATCCCCGCCGAGGTGGCCCTGGGCCGCGCGCTGGCGAGCCTGTTCCCCGAGGTGGAGGAGCGGGGGCTGCTCCGCCGTCTGCGGCGGGTGGCCGACGAGGGGACGGTGGAGATGCTGGCGCCCGCCTTCCACCACTACCTGATCCCCTGCGCCCCGCGCCAGCCCGCGGCGCACTTCACCCGGATGCAGCAGTTCGTCACCCTCTCGCCGATCCGCGCCGACGGCGAGGTGGTGGGCATCACCGTGGCGATCCGCGACGTGACCGCGCGCCGCGAGCGCGAGGTGCGGATGGCCGGCGCGCTGAAGAGCGACGACGAGTCGGTGCGGATGGAGGCGGTGGAGGCGCTGGCCGCCGCCGAGGCCTCGCCCGACGTGCTGGTGGACGCCTTCGACGACGCGAGCTGGCGGGTGCGGCAGGCGGCGGTGGAGGCGGTGGCGCAGCACCACGGCGAGGGGGTGGTGGAGGTGCTCGCCCGCGTGCTGCGCGAGCAGCACCGCGACCTGTCGGTGCTGAACGCCACCCTCAGCGCCCTGGCCGCCTCGGGCGACGACGTGGTCCCCGCGCTGCTGGAGCTGCTCGCCACTCCGGACGCCGACCTGCGCGTCTACGTGGCGCTGGCGCTGGGGATGCGCGGCGACCTCCGCGCCGTCCCCGCCCTGGTGGCCGCGCTCGACGACGAAGACGCCAACGTGCGCTTCCACGCGCTGGAGGCGCTGGGGCGGCTGCGCGCCCGCGATGCGGCGCCGGACGTGGCCCGGGTGGCCGAGTCGCGCGACTTCGCGGTGGCCTTCGCCGCCCTCGACGCGCTGGCCGCCATCGGCGACGAGACCGTCACCCCGCGCATCCTTCCGCTGCTCGACGACGAGCTGCTGCGCCCGGCGGTCGTGGACGCGCTCGGGCACCTGGGCGGCGAAGAGGTGGTCGCCCCGCTGGCCGCGCTCCTGGCCCGCGGCGACGTGCCGGCGGACGAGGCGGCCGGCGCGCTGGCGGCGATCCACGCCCGCTACCACGAGGGCTTCGGCGACGGCGAGGTGATCGCGGCGCTCGCGGGCGCCACCATCCCGCCCGAGGGCGGGCGCCGCCTGGCCGAGGCGCTCGCGACCGCCTCCGCCCCAGCCCGCCCCGCGCTGGCCCGGGTCCTCGGCTGGCTGCCGGCGGCGGACGGAGCCGACGAGGCGCTGGTGCGTGCGCTGGACGACCCCGCCTCGCGCGCCGCCGCGGCCGACGGGCTGGTGCGGCGCGGGAGCCGGGGGGCGGACGCGCTGGTCGCCGGCCTGGGATCGGTGAGCGAGGACGCGATGCGCACCGCGGCGCTCACGCTGGGCCGCATCGGGAGCCCGGCCGCGGTGCCGGCGCTGCTGGAGCTCCTCGAATCCGCCCCCGAAGCGATGGTCGCCGTGGCCGGGGCGCTGGGGGCGATCGGCGACCATCGCGCTTTCGAGCCGCTGCTGGGGTTGCTGGACCATCCGCAGGCGGCGGTGCGGCAGGCGGCGGTGGGCGCGCTCAGCTCCATCGGCCACCCGGGGCTGCGCGAGCGCGTGCTGGCGCTGCTCGAGTCCCCCACGCCCGAGGTGCGCGAGTCGGCCGCGCGGATCGCCGCGTACTTCGGCTACGAGGGGTGCGTGGAGC
>DASWMA010000541.1:0-8916 GCA_036399995.1 Longimicrobium sp.
CACCTGCGCCCACGCCAGGTGGCACAGGCTCGCCACGCTCACTCCCAGCGCCCGCGCCCGGCGGCGCAGCCGTGCGCCGAGGTCTCCCGCTACAGGAAGCCTCGCCTCCGCGATCCCACGTCCCTCCCCCCACACGTCCAGCAGCCCGAACGGCGCCGTCGGCTCCTCCACGTCGGCCAGCATCCCGCCGAAGAAGCGCTCGTGCTCGTCGCGGCTCACCCCCAGGCGCGCCTGCGCCACGTAGTTGCGGAAGGGGAGCGGCGCCGCCAGCTCCGCCTCGCGGCCCAGCAGGTGCGCCGAGATCTCCTCCTGCAGCACCTCCACCGACTCGTGGTCGCTGGTCAGGTGGTGCGTGAGCATCATCAGCAGCCACCGGCCACGCGCGCGGTCCTCGGCGAAGCACGCCAGCCGCAGCGGCGCCCGCGTCAGGTCCATCCGGTACCGCCGGGGGTCGTGGCGCCGCCACAGCTCGTCGACCGCGTCGGACCCCGCCTCCACCTCCACCTCTTCCACCGGCAGCGGCGCGTGCCGCCAGACCACCTGCACCGGCTCGCGCAGCCCTTCCCAGGCCATGGCCGTGCGCAGGACGTCGTGGCGGTCGATCACCGCCTGCAGTGCCGCCAGGTGCCGCTCCAGATCCGCGCGCGTGTCGAACTCGGCCACGTTCGACAACAGGTACGGGTCCCCCTCCTGCGACAGCAGGTGGTGGAAGAGGATCCCCTCCTGCAGCGGGGCCAGCGGGTAGATGTCCTCCACGTTCGCGGCGCCGCCCGGCACCCCCGCCACGATCCCGTCGATCTCCGCCTGCGTGAGCTCCACCAGCGGGAGCATCTCCGGCGTGATGGATTCGCACCCCTCCGGGATCCCGTTCGCCGGGACCTCCAGATCCGAAGACTCCCCGCCCACGGCCAGGGCCAGCTCGGCCAGCACCGGCGTGGTGAACAGTGCCCGCACCTCCATGTACAGCCCCGCGCGCCGCATCCGCTCGATCAGCCGGATCGCCAGGAGCGAGTGCCCGCCCAGCTCGAAGAAGTGGTCCCACCGCCCCACCCGCTCCACGCCCAGCACCTCCGCCCAGATCCCGGCCAGCGCCGCCTCCACCTCGCCCAGCGGGGCCTCGTAGCCGCGCCGCGCGTAGGCATCGTCGTCCGGCGCCGGGAGCGCCTTGCGGTCCAGCTTGCCGTTCGGGGTAAGCGGCAGCGCGTCCAGCGCCACGAACGCCGCCGGCACCATGTAGTCCGGCAGGCTCCGGCGCAGGTGCTCCCGCAGCTCGTCCGTCTGGGCGCCACCGACCACGTACGCCACCAGCCGCTGCTCGCCCGGCGCATCCTCCCACACCAGCACCCGCGCCTCCCGCACCTCCGCGTGCGCCGACAGCACGGCTTCGATCTCCCCCGGCTCGATCCGGAAGCCCCGGATCTTCACCTGGAAGTCGGTGCGCCCCATGAACTCCAGCGTCCCGTCCATCCGCCAGCGCGCCCGGTCGCCGGTGCGGTACAGCCTCGCGCCGGATTCGGCCGAGAACGGATCGGGGACGAAGCGCTCCGCCGTCAGGCCGGCACGCCCCAGGTAGCCGCGCGCCACCCCCGCCCCGCCGATCAGGAGCTCGCCCGGGACGCCCGCCGGCTGCGGGCTCCCGAGCGCGTCGCAGACGTACAGGCGCACGTTCCCCAGGGGCCGCCCGATCGGGTGCCCGTACACGATCCCGTCCGCCGGCACCGGGTGCGTGGAGGCGAGGATGGTCCCCTCGGTCGGGCCGTAGAGGACGTGCGATTCCGCCGCGGGGAACGTCTCCCGCATCTCCGCCAGCAGGTCGGCGGGGACGCGGTCGCCACCCACGAAGGCGCGCCGCAGCCGGCCCAGCCGGGGCGTCTCGCGCTCCGCCTGCACCACCTGCCGCATCAGCGCGGGGACGGCGTGCACGAGCGTGGCGTCCGCGATCTCCTCCATCAGCGCGAGCACGTCCAGCACCCGCTCGCGCTCCACCAGGCGCACCGCCGCGCCGGAGGTGAGCGGGAGCAGCGCCTCGAACAGCCAGATGTCGAAGGCGTACGACGCCAGCGCCGGCATCACGTCGCCCTCGCCCACGCCGAACACGTCGCGCGTGGCGGCCAGCAGGTTCGAGAGCGAGCCGTGCTGCACCAGCACCCCCTTGGGGCGGCCGGTAGAGCCGGAGGTGTAGATGACGTACGCCAGGTGGTCGGGGAGCACGCCGGCGGCCGGCGCCTGAGCGCTCTCGGCCTCGATGCGCGCGCGGTCGGCGTCCAGGCACACGACCTCGGCGGCGGGCGCGATCCCCTCCGCCAGCGGCAGCCGGGTCAGCAGGAGCGCGGCGCCCGAGTCGGCAAGCATGAAGGCCAGCCGCTCGGCCGGGTAGGCGGGGTCCAGCGGCACGTACGCGCCGCCGGCCTTCAGCACGGCCAGGACGGCGACCACCAGCTCCGTGCCCCGCTCCAGGCAGATGCCCACGCGGGTCTCCGGGCCGACCCCGCGGCGCCGCAGGTGGTTCGCCAGCCGGTTGGCGGCGCGGTCCAGCGCGGCGTAGGTGAGCTCCGCGCCGGCGAAGCGGACCGCGGCCGCGTGGGGCGTGCGCCCCGCCTGCTCCTCGAAGAGCCGGTGGACGGGGACGTGCGCGGGGTACTCCGCGTCCGTGCGGTTCCACTCCTCCACCACCTGCCGGCGCTCCGCCTCCGGGAGCACGTCGATGCTCCCGATCGGGCGGCCGGGAGAAAGATCCAGCGCCTCCACCAGCCGCTCCAGCGCCGTGTGCATCATCCGGCACACGCGCTCCGCCTCGGCCGGGGCGGCCACCTGCGCGACCAGCGAGAACGCTTCCCCGCGGTCCTCCGCCGAGAGCACCACGGGGTAGTTCGACCGCTCCTGTCCGAGAATGCCCTCCGACCCGGAGGAACGCCCGCTCCCGCCCACGTAACGATAGTTCAGCAGCGAGGTGAACAGCGGCGCGGGGGCCGCCACGCCGCTGCAGCGCTGCGCCAGCGCCAGCGAGGCGTGCTCGTGCCGCAGCAGGTCGGCCAGCAGCGCGTGCGTGCGCCGCACCGCCGCCTCGACGCCTTCCTCTCCCACCCCGATCCGCACCGGCAGCGTGTTGATGAACGGGCCCAGCACCCGCTCCGCGCCCTCGCCGCCCTGCATCCGGCCGAAGAGCACCGTGCCGAAGACCACGTCCTGCCGGCCGGAGAGCCGCGCCAGCACCTGCGCCCACGCCAGGTGGCACAGGCTCGCCGCGCTCACCCCCAGCGTCCGCGCCCGGCGGCGCAGCCGTGCAGCCACGTCGTCCGCCACGGCAAGCCGCGCCTCGCCGATCCCCTGTCCCTCACCCCGCACGTCCAGCAGCCCGTACGGCGCCGTCGGCTCCTCCACGTCGCCCAGCATCCCGCGGAAGAACCGCTCGTGCTCTTCCCGGCCCGCCCCCAGGCGCGCCCTCGCCACGTAGTTGCGGAAGGGCTGCGGCGCCGGCAGCTCCGACTCCCGGCCCTGCAGGTGCGCCGCGATCTCCTCCCGCTGCACCTCCAGCGACGTGTGGTCACCGGACAGGTGGTGCTTCAGGATCAGCAGCAGCCACCGGCCACGCGCGCGGTCTTCGGCGATGCACGCCCGCCGCAGCGGCGCCCGCCCCAGGTCCATCCGGTAGTGCAGGGGGTCGTAGCGACGCCAGAGCTGCGCGGCCGCATCCCCCGCCTCCGCCTCCAGCTCCACCTCCTCCACCGGCAGCGGCGCCTGCCGCCAGACGACCTGCACCGGCTCGCGCAGCCCCTCCCAGGCGATCGACGTGCGCAGGATGTCGTGGCGGTCGATCACCGCCTGCAGCGCCGCCAGGTACTGCTCCAGCGCCGCGCGGGTGTCGAACTCGGCCATGCTCGGCGACTGGTACGGGTCGCCCTCCTGCGAAAGCAGGTGGTGGAAGAGGATCCCCTCCTGCAGCGGGGCCAGCGGGTAGATGTCCTGCACGTTCGCGGCTCCGCCCGGCACCCCCGCCACGATCCGGTCGATCTCCTCCTGGCTCAGCTCCACCAGCGGGAGCATCGCCGGCGTCACCGACGCGCTCCCCTTCGGGATCCCGTTCGCGGGAACCTGCGCCTCCGACGGCGCTCCGCCCACGGCCAGTGCCAGCTCGGCCAGCACCGGCGTGTTGAACAGTGCCCGCACGTCGGTGTTCAGCCCCGCCTTCCTCATCCGCCGGATCAGCTTGATCGCCAGGAGCGAGTGCCCGCCCAGCTCGAAGAAGTGGTCGCCGCGGCCCACCTGCTCCACGCCCAGCAGCTCCGACCAGATCCCGGCCAGCGTCGCCTCCACCTCTCCCCGCGGCGCCTCGTAGCTCCGCCCAGCGTCCGCACCCTCCTCCGGCGCCGGCAGCGCCTTCCGGTCCAGCTTGCCGTTCGGCGTCTGCGGAAGCGCATCCAGGAAGACGAACGCGGAGGGGACCATGTACTCCGGGAGCTCCCCGAGCAGGTGCTCGCTCAGGACCGCCGCCTTCGCGTCGCCCACCACGTACGCCACCAGCCGCTTCTCGCCGGGCTCGTCCTCGCGCGCCACCACCACGCAGTCGGCGACGCCCTCGCTCCGCCGCAGCGCGCCCTCGATCTCGCCCAGCTCGATGCGGAAGCCGCGCACCTTCACCTGGTGGTCGAGCCGCCCCAGGTACTCGATGGCGCCGTCCGCCCGCCACCGCGCCCGGTCACCCGAGCGGTACAGCCGCGCGCCGCCTTCCGTCGAGAAAGGATCGGGGACGAAGCGCTCCGCCGTCAGCCCCGGCCGCCCCAGGTAGCCGCGCGCCACCTGCACGCCGCCGATGTGCAGCTCGCCCGCGACCCCCACCGGCACCGGCTCGCCCGCCGGGTTCAGCAGGTAGATGCGGACGTTGGCCATCGGAGACCCGATCGGGGTGATCGCGGCCGCGCCCGGCTCGCCCGCGCACGGCCAGGCCGTGACGTCCACCGCCGCCTCGGTGGGGCCGTAGACGTTGTACAGCCGGGCCCAGGGCGCCTGGCCCGCAAAGCGGCGGACGAGCTCCGCGGCGAGCGCTTCGCCGCCGCACATCACCGTCCGGAGCGCGTGGCACGCGGCCAGCCCCCCCTCGTCCACCAGCGCCTGGAGGAGCGCCGGTACCGCGTGGAGGGTGGTGACCCCCTCGCGCCGCATCACGTCCAGCAGGTACGCGGGTTCGCGGTGCCCGTCCGGCCGGGCCAGCACCAGCCGGGCGCCCACCAGAAGCGCGGGGATCAGCTCCCGAAGCGAGGCGTCGAAGCTGTACGGCGTCTTGTGCAGCACCACGTCGTCCGCGCCGAGCCCCGAGAGCTCCTGCATCCAGCTCAGCGCGTTGATCACGGCGCGGTGCGGGACCCCCACGCCCTTGGGCCGCCCGGTGCTTCCGGAGGTGTAGATGACGTACGCCAGGTGCTCCGGCGTGAGCGTGCCGCGTTCCGGGTTCGTCACCGGGCGACCGCTCCAGGCCGGTTCGGCTTCGTCCAGCTCCAGCACCGGCGCGCCCGTGCTCCCGGTCCGGTCCCGAAGCCGCCGCTGCGACAGCACCACCGCCGGGCCGCTGTCGGCCAGCATGTACGCCAGCCGGTCCGCCGGGTAGGCGGGGTCGAGCGGCACGTACGCTCCCCCGGCCTTGAGCACCGCCAGGAGCCCCACCATCATCTCCAGGCTCCGCTCCACGCAGAGCCCCACCCGCGCATCGGGGCCCACGCCCAGGGCGCGGAGGTGGTGCGCCAGCCGGTTCGCGCGCGCGTTCAATTCCGCGTAGCTCAGCGGCTCCCCTTCGAACACCAGCGCCGTCGCGTCGGGTGTGCGCGCCGCCTGCGCCTCGAACAGCTCGTGGAGGCACCGGTCCGCCGGAACCTCGGCCGCTGTCCCGTTCCACGCCTCCAGAAGGAGCGAGCGCTCCGCCTGGCCGAGCACCTCCAGCCGCTCCACCCGACGCGCGTCGTCGGCCACCATCTCCCCCAGCACGCGCCGCAGGTAGCCGACCCAGCGCTCCACCGTCTCCCGCTCGAAGAGCGCGGTGGCCCAGGTCAGGCTCCCCGCGATGCGGTCACCCGCCTCGCCCAGGGACAGGAGGAGGTCGAACTTGGCCTGCACCTGCGCGGGTCCGCCCACGTCGCCCAGCTCCAGCCCGGGAAGCGACGGCCCCTCGCCCCTGGCCGCGTTCTGCCACACGAACCACACCTGGAAGAGCGGGGTGTGCGCCGGCGTGCGGACGGGGTCCACCCGCTCGACCACCTGCTCGAAGGGGATGTCCTGGTTGTGCTGCGCGCCCAGCGTCCGCTCCCTGACCCGGCCCAGCAGCTCCGCCACGGTGGGCGTGCCGGAGAGGTCCACCCGCACGGCCAGCGTGTTGATGAAGAACCCGATCAGCCCCTCGATCTCGCGCCGCCCGCGGCCGGCCGTGGGCGTGCCGATCACCACGTCGTCCTGCCCCGCGAGCCGGCCCAGCACGGCGGCCCACCCGGCCAGCAGCGTCATGTGGAGCGTGGCCCCGTTCCGGCGCGACAGCGCCTTGAGCCCCGCCGTGAGCTCCGCGTCCAGCTCCACGGCGAGCAGCTCCCCCGCGTGGTCCATCTCCGCCGGCCGGGGGCGGTCGGTGGGCAGCTCCAGGAGCTCGGGGGCACCCGTGAGCGTCCGCGCCCAGTACTCCGCCTGCTCCCGCAAAACGTCGCCATCCATCCAGCGCCGCTGCCACGCCGCGTAGTCGGCGTACTGCACGGGAAGCGCGGCGAGCCGCGCGTCGCTCCCCTCGCGATGGGCGGCGTACAGCGCCGAGAGCTCGTCGAAGAGCACGCCCATCGACCACGCATCGGTGACGATGTGGTGCATGGTCAGCAGCAGCACGTGGTCGTCGTCGGCCAGGCGCACCAGGCAGCCGCGGACGAGGGGGCCCCGCCGCAGGTCGAAGGGCGCGCGCGCCTCCTCCCCCATCACGCGCTGCAGCTCCGCCTCCGGGCTACCCGCCAGGTCGCGCTCCACCAGGGGGAAGCCGACCTCCGCGGGAGCGATGCGCTGCTCCGGGGCCCCGTCCACCTCGGTGAAGGTGGTGCGCAGGGCCTCGTGGCGGGCCACGATCCCGTCCAGCGCGCGTGCCAGCGCCGCGCGGTCCAGCGCGCCGCGCAGCCGCAGGTGCCGGGAGATGTGGTAGGCGGCGCCCAGGTTGCCCAGCTGCTCCACCAGCCACAGCCGCTGCTGGGCGAAGGAGAGCGGCAGCCGGTCGCCGCGCGAGGCGGGGTCAATCGGCGGGAGCTCCGCCCGCACGGCCGTCTCCACCCCGCGCGCGAAGTCCTGCAGGACGGGGCGGGTAAAGACCTGGCCCAGCTCCACCTCCACCGCCAGCACCTGCCGCACGCGCGAGATCACCTGCACGGCCAGGAGGGAGTGCCCGCCCAGGTCGAAGAAGTTGTCCCGGCGGCCCACCCGCTCCACCTTCAGCACCTCGGCCCAGATCCCCGCCAGCACCTCTTCGGTCGGCGTCCGCGGCGCCACGTAGCGCCCCTCCGCCGACGCGTACTCCGGCGCCGGCAGCGCCTTGCGGTCGAGCTTGCCGTTCGGGGTCAGCGGCAGCGCCTCCAGCATCACGAACGCCGCCGGCACCATGTACTCCGGCAGGCTCCGCCGCAGGTGCTCCCGCAGCTCGTCGGCCTCCACCCCACCGGCCACGTACGCCACCAGCCGCCCGTCGCCCCGCACGTCCTCGCGCGCCACCACCACGCAGTCGGCCACGCGCTCGTGGCCCCGCAGCACGGCCTCGATCTCCCCCGGCTCGATCCGGAAGCCCCGGATCTTCACCTGCCCGTCCAGGCGGCCCCGGTACTCCAGCGTCCCGTCGGCCCGCCAGCGCGCCCTGTCGCCCGTGCGGTACAGCCGCGCGCCGCCTTCGGCCGAGAACGGATCGGGGACGAAGCGCTCCGCCGTCAGGCCGGCACGCCCCAGGTAGCCGCGCGCCACCCCCGCCCCGCCGATCAGGAGCTCGCCCGGCACGCCCGCCGGCTGCGGGCTCCCGAGCGCGTCGCAGACGTACAGGCGCACGTTCCCCAGCGGACGGCCGATCGGGTGCCCCTCCACGATCCCGTCGACCGGGTGCGTGGAGGCCAGGATGGTCCCCTCGGTGGGGCCGTAGAGGACGTGCGTCTCCGCACCGGAAAATGCCTCCCGCATCTCCGCCAGCAGGTCGGCGGGGACCCGGTCGCCACCCACGAAGGCGCGCCGCAGCCGGCCCAGCCGGGGCGTCTCGCGCTCCGCCTGCACCAGCTGCCGCATCAGCGCGGGGACCGCGTGCACCAGCGTGGCGTCGGCGATCTCCTCCACCAGCGCGGGCGCGTCCAGCACCCGCTCGCGCTCCACCAGGCGCACCGCGGCCCCCGAGGTGAGCGGGAGCAGCGCCTCGAACAGCCAGATGTCGAAGGCGTACGAGGCCATCGCCGGCATCACGTCGCCCTCGCCCACGCCGAACGCCTCGCGCGTGGCCGACAGCAGGTTGGCCAGGGAGCCGTGCTGCACCAGCACCCCCTTGGGCGTCCCCGTGGAGCCCGAGGTGTAGATCACGTACGCCAGGTGCGCGGGTGACACGCCGCGTTCGGGGTTCTCGGCAGGCTCCGCCGCAATCCGGTCCCCGTCCCCATCCACGCTCACGACCGCGACGCGGTCGCCGGCGGAGAGCGCCGCGCGCAGCGACTCCTGCGTCACCAGCACGGGCACGGCCGCGTCGGCCAGGATGAACGCAAGCCGCTCCGCGGGATAGGCGGGGTCCAGCGGGACGTACGCACCGCCGGCCTTCAGCACGGCCAGGACGGCGACGACCATCTCCGGCCCCCGCTCCAGGCAGAGCGCGACCCGCGTCTCCGGCCCCACGCCCAGGCCGGCGAGGTGGTGCGCCAGCCGGTTGGCGCGCTCGTTCAGCGC
>DASWMA010000542.1:0-1649 GCA_036399995.1 Longimicrobium sp.
CCGGCGCGGGCTCGCGGCGCGCCGCGGGCGCATCCGCGGCGGGGCGCGTCTGCACGGGCGCGGGCACGTCCGCGCGTGGAGCGGGACGGGTCTGTGCCGGCGCATCCATGGGACGTGCGGGACGCGACGGCGCGGGGGAGAGGAGATCGCGCACCTCGCTGGCGGTGTGCCGGTCCAGCACCAGGTCGCCATCGCCCAGCTCCGCGCGCTGGCGCAGGTAGCTGCGCAGGAGGTCGCGTGGGTCGCTCACCGGCCGTGCCGCGCCTCCAGCAGCGCCTCCACGCGATCCAGGATGCGGTCCGCCACCTCGGCCTTGCTCATCAGCGGGAGCTCGTCGTCCTCACGCCCAGGCTCCAGCAAGGTCACCCGGTTCGTAGTGACCTCGAATCCGGCGCCCGGCTCGCGCGCGTCGTTGACGACCAGGAGGTCCAGCCCCTTCGCCTCCAGCTTGCGGCGCCCGTTCTCCACCACGTCCTGCGTCTCCAGCGCGAAGCCCACCACCACCGCGTCGGGGCGGCGCAGCGAGCGGGTGGACACCAGCACGTCGGCGGTGCGCTCCAGCTCGATCCGCGGCACGCCGCCGGCCTCCTTCTTCAGCTTCTCGTCGGCGGGGTCGGCCGGGCGGAAGTCGGCCACGGCGGCGGCCATCACCAGCGCGTCGGCGTGCGGGAGGGCGGCGGCCACGGCGTCGCGCATCTCGGCCGCGCTCTCCACCCGCCGCACGTCCACCCCCGCGGGCGGGGTGAGGTGCGATGGGCCGGTCACCAGCACCACGTCGGCGCCGCGCCGCCACGCCGCGGCCGCGATCTCGTACCCCATCCGCCCCGACGAGCGGTTGCCGATGTAGCGCACGGGGTCGATCGCCTCGCGCGTGGGCCCGGCGGTGACCACGATGCGGCGCCCGCCCAGCGCGGTATCGCCCTCCAGCGCACGGCCCGCGTGCGCCAGGATCTCGCCGGGCTCCAGCATCCGGCCGGGCCCCTCGCCCTCGCCCCACGCCAGCGGGCCCACGGCGGGGCCGGCCAGCACGTAGCCGAAGCCCCGCAAGCGCAGCAGGTTGTCCTGCGTGGCGGGGTGGGCGTACATGCGGTCGTTCATCGCCGGGCAGAGGACGACGGGCGCGGCCGTGGCCAGGAGGACGGCGGAGAGGAGGTCGTCGGCCATCCCGCCGGCGGCGCGCGCCAGGAAGTTGGCCGTGGCGGGGGCGACGACGACCGCGTGGGCCTCGCGCGCCAGCCGGATGTGCAGGTTGGGGTCGCCGGAGGGGTAGAGCGAGGTGTGCGCGGGGCGGCCGGTGAGCGCCTCGAAGGTCATCGGGCGCACGAACTCGAGCGCGCCCGCGGTGAGGACCACGTCGACCGCGGCGCCGGCCAGCGTCAGGTCGCGCGCGAGCTGGACGGCCTTGTAGGCGGCGATCCCGCCCGTAACGCCCAGAAGCACGCGGCGCCCCGCGAAGGGGCGCCGCGCCTCGCGCGGACCGGCCATGGCGTTAGAGCGCCTCGGGGCGGCGGCGCTTGGTGAGGTGGAACGGGGTGGTGCCGCCGCGGACCTCTTCGAGGGCCGTGGTGGTGAGCTTCTCGCGCGGCTCGGCGCCGGTGACCGTGGGGTCTTCCATCAGCTCGCCGCGGCGCAGCTCGTTCAGGTGGCGG
>DASWMA010000543.1:0-12800 GCA_036399995.1 Longimicrobium sp.
CCGCGCGGCCGGCGCCAGCCGGCACCAGCCGTAGGTGCGCGCTTCCTCGTCCGTCCGCAGCCCGAACCAGGAGGCGAATTCGACGGGGTTGTCCGCCGCGGCGAAGAGGGTGAGCGGGCCGCCGTAGGCGCCCGGCCGGTACGCGGCCGTGGCGCGGTTGCGGGCGCGGATCACCTCCACGTGCCCGCGCAGGTCCGCGGCGTCGAAGCGGTCCGGCGCGGCGCCCTGCGCGTGCAGCGCCTCCGCCGCGCGGCGCAGCTGCTCGTCCAGCCCCGCCCCCGCCAGCGCGTCGGCGGAGAGGGTGAACGGCCGCCCCATCTGCGCGGCGACGTCGCGCGCCAGCCCCAGCACCAGGTCCGCCTCGTCCGGCTCCATGCCGTCGTGGACGAACGGCGGCGCCACCGTGTCCAGCACTCCGGCGAACGCCACCCGCTCGCCCGCGCGCTCCAGCTGCACCGCCATCTCGTACGCCACCACCCCGCCGAACGACCAGCCGGCCAGGTGGTAGGGCCCGTGCGGCTGCACCGCGCGCACCGCCCGCAGGTGCTCCGCGGCGATCCGCTCCACGGGGCGCGCCAGGTCGTCGCCCACGTCCTGCAGGCCGTAGACGGGCTGGTCGGGCCCCAGGCGCTCCACCAGCGTCGCGTAGTTGGCCACGCGGCGCCCCGCCGGGTGGACGACGAAGAGCGGGGGGAGCGTCCCCGTGGCCCGCAGCGGAACCAGCGGCGCGGCTTCCGGCGCCGCGGCCGGCTCGCCGTGCGCGCGAACGGCTTCCGCCATGTGCCGCACCGTGCCGCCCACGAAGAGGGTGGCGACGGGCAGGTCGCACCCCAGCTCGCTGCGCACGCGGGCGAGCAGCCGCAGCGCCAGCAGCGAGCTGCCGCCCAGCTCGAAGAAGTTGTCCCAGCGCCCCACCCGCTCCAGCCCCAGCAGCTCCGCCCAGATCCCGACCAGCGCCTCCTCGGTCTCGCCGACGGGCGCCTCGTAGCCGCGCCGGGCGTAGGCGTCGTCCCCGGGCGCCGGGAGCGCCCGCCGGTCCAGCGTGCCGTTGGGGGTCAGGGGAAGCGCGTCCAGCGGCACGAACGCGCTCGGCACCATGTAATCCGGCAGGCTGCGGCCCGCGTGCGCCCGCAGCGTGTTCGCCTCCGCCGCGCCCACGACGTACGCCACCAGGCGCGTGTCCCCCGCCCCGGCCGCGCGCGCGACGACGGCGCACTCCACCACGGCCGGATGGCGGCGCAGCACCGCCTCGATCTCACCCGGCTCGATGCGGAAGCCGCGCACCTTCACCTGCGCGTCCAGGCGGCCCAGGTACTCCAGCACGCCCTCCGCCGTCCACCGCGCGCGGTCGCCCGTGCGGTACAGCCGCGCACCCGGCCTCGCCGAGAACGCGTCCGGCACGAAGCGCTCGGCCGTCAGCCCCGGCCGGGCCAGGTAGCCCCGGGTCACGCCGTGACCGCCGATGAACAGCTCGCCCGGCACGCCCGCCGGCTGCGGACGCAGGGCCGCATCCAGCACGTACACGCGCGTGTTCGCGATCGGCCGGCCGATGGGGACCGGTCCCTCCGCGGCTTCGACCGCGTGGCTGGCGGACCAGACGGTGGTCTCCGTGGGGCCGTACATGTTGACGAGGCCGTTCGGCAGCACGTCCGTGATCTGCGCCGCCAGCTCCGGGGGCAGCGCCTCGCCGCCGAGCAGGATGCGCTCGAGGCCCGACAGCGCCCCGATCCCGCTCTCCGCGATCATCATCGCCGCGAGCGAGGGCGTGCACTGCAGGTGCGTCACGCCGTAGCGCTCGATCTGCGCCGCGATCCGTTCATCCTCGCGCGCCTCGTCACCCGGATCCGCCGGCTGGTCCGCGGTGGCGTTGGCCTCGCGGCGGACGACGTCCAGCATGGGCAGCGCGGCGAGGACGGCGTCCACGTCGTCCACGAAGTCGATGAGGCACGCCACCTCGTCCACGCCGGCGGCCTTCAGGCGGTCGATCATGGCGCCGCAGGTCTCCGGCGTGCCCATCAGGCCGCTGGTCTGCCAGTAGCGCTCGAACGCGAGGTCCAGCAGCGCGTTCATGTCCTCGTCCGACGACGCGCGGCCGTTGGTGAGCTCGATGCCGCGCGCCTGCGCCAGCGGCTTGACCAGGTCCAGCGAGGTGGCCAGGTAGGCGCGGAACGGGTCGCGCACGGTCTGCCGCACGCGCTCCAGGTCGTCGCCCACGAAGGTGTGGATCATCAGCGACACGTGGCCCTCGCCCGCGGCGCCGCTGGCCCGGTACGCCTCGCGGTAGATGCGCACCTTGTCCGCCAGCTCATCCACCGACTGGCCCAGCAGGTGGGTCAGCAGGCTGGCGCCCGCCTCGCCCGCCATGCGGAAGGTGTCCGGCGATCCACCCGCCGTCACCCAGACCGGGATCTCGGCCTGCACGGGGCGCGGCAGGATGCGGAAGGGGGTCTCCTTCCCCACCCCGTTGGCGCGCGTAAGGCTCTCGCCCTTCCACAGGGACCGGACGGTCTGGATCCCCGAGAACATCAGGTTCTTGCGATCGGCGTAGTTCTCGGGCTTGAGAACGAAGTCGTTGGGCTGCCAGCCGCTGGCGATGGAGATGGCCACGCGCCCGCCGGACAGGTTGTCCACCACCGACCATTCCTCCGCCACCCGCACCGGGTCGTGCAGCGGAAGCACCACGGAGCCCGCGCGGATGCCGATGTTCCGCGTCACCGCAGCCACGGCCGCGCCCACGACGGACGGGTTGGGGAACGCGCCGCCGAAGGCGTGGAAGTGCCGCTCCGGCGTCCAGACGGCGCTGAAGCCGTGCGTGTCCGCGAACCGGGCGCCGTCCAGCAGCAGGCGGTACTTGTCGCGCGCGCCCTCGTGGCCGCCGCTGGAGAAGTAGAAGAGGGAAAAGTCCATGGGCCGCGTGCTGCGCTGCACGCGCGGCGCGGGCGCGGCGGCCTGCTCCGGCTGCACGACCACGCGGAAGCCGCGCGCCAGCGTCCAGAGCAGCTCCAGCACGTGGATGTCGAAGCTGATGCGCGTCACGGCCAGCCACGTCCCCGCCGCCGGTCCGCCCACCCGCTCGTCCATCCCGGCGAAGAAGCTCACCACGTTCCCGTGCGTCACCTGCACGCCCTTCGGCCTGCCCGTGGAGCCGGAGGTGTAGATGACGTAGGCCGCGTTCGCCGCGTCGACCGGAGTCCGCGGCGCATCGGCGGAATGGGATGCGATCGCGGCCGCGTCCCCGTCCACCGGGACGATCCGCACGCCGTCCGTCGGCAGCAGGCCGCGCAGCGAATCCTGCGTGACCAGCAGCGGCGCACCGGAATCCCGCAGCATGTACGCCAGGCGATCCGCCGGATACGACGGATCCAGCGGCAGGTACGCCGCGCCGGACTTCAGCACGGCCAGCATCGCCACCACCATCTCCGCCGAGCGATCCACGCAGATGCCCACCCGCGTCTCCGGTCCGGCGCCGAGACCGCGCAGGTAGTGCGCCAGGCGGTTGGCCCGCGCATCCAGTTCCGCGTACGTGAGCGACTCGTCCGCGAACACCACCGCCACGGCATCCGGCGTTCTGGCCGCCTGCGCCTCGAACAGCTCGTGGATGCAGCGGTCCGCCGAATACTCTGCGTCGGTCCGGTTCCACGCCTCCAGCACGAGCGCGCGCTCCGCCTCGCCGAGCAGCTCCAGCTGCGAGAGCCGCACGTCCGCGTCGGCGGCGACCTGCTCCAGCACCCGCGCCAAGTGGCCGAGCATCCGGTCGACCGTGCCGCGCTGGAAAAGATCGGTGCTGTAGTCCAGTCCACCGCGCAGGCCGTGGGCGGACGTCGCGAGCGTCAGGGAGAGATCGAACTTGGCGCTCGTGAGATCCGCCCCGACTCCACTCACCTCCAGCCCCGGAAGATCGCCTCCCCCACCCTCGGCGTTCTGCAGCGCGAACATCACCTGAAAGAGCGGGGAGTGGCTCAGGGAGCGTTCCGGCTGCAGCTCGGCCACCAGGCGCTCGAAGGGTACCTCCTGGTGCGCGTACGCCCCCAGCGTCACCTCCCGCACCCGGCCCAGCACCTCGCGGAAGGCCGGGTCTCCCGAGAGATCGGTCCGCAGCACCAGGGTGTTGACGAACAAGCCGATCAGCTCCTCCACCTCGGCGCGCGTGCGCCCGGCGATCGGGCTGCCCACGACGATGTCCTCGCTCCCGCCGTACTTCGACAGCAGCACCTGGAAGGCGCCCAGCAGCGTCATGTACAGCGTCGCGCCCTCGCTCCGCCCCAGCGCCTGCAGCCGCTCCAGCAGCTCGGGGGAGAGATTCACCGGAACCGTGGCGCCCCGGTACGTCCGCACCGGCGGGCGGGGACGGTCGGTGGGCAGCTCGAGCAGCTCCGGCGCGCCCGCCAGCCGCTCCCGCCAGTACGAGAGCTGCCGATCCAGGGCCTCGCCTTCCAGCTGCTCGCGCTGCCACACCGCGTAGTCGGCGTACTGCACCGCCAGCTCCGCGAGCGGCGACTCACGCCCCTCGCGGTACGCCGCGTACAGCGCCGACAGCTCGCGCAGGAGCACCCCCATGCTCCACCCGTCGCTGACGATGTGGTGCATCGAGAGCAGCAGCACGTGGTCTTCCTCGCCCAGCCGCAGCAGCGCCGCACGGAAGAGCGGGCCTGCCGAGAGGTCGAACACTCGCCGCGCCTCCTCGCCGGCGCGCTGCCTGAGCGCCACCTCGCGATCCGCCGCGGCCAGCCCGGAGAGATCGTCAACCGGCAGCGTGAACCCGCCGAAGGGCGCGACCACCTGCACCGGCGAGCCATCCACCTCGGCGAACACCGTCCGCAGCGCCTCGTGACGCCGGACGATCTCGCTCAAGCTCCGCTCCAGCGCCCGCTCGTCCAGCGCACCCGCCAGGCGCCATGCCACGGGGATGTTGTAGGTGGCGCTCCCCGGCTCCAGGCGGTCCAGGAACCAGAGCCGCTCCTGCGCGAACGACAGCGGCAGCGTCCCCGTGCGCTCCACCGGCACCACCGGCACCACCGGCGGCAGCACCGGCAGCTCCGCGCGGCGCATCTCCTCCACGCGTTCCGCCAGATCCGCCACCGTGGGACTCTCGAAGACCGCGCGAAGCGGCAGCTCCACGGCGAACACCTCGCGGATGCGCGAGACCACCCGCGTGGCCAGCAGCGAGTGCCCGCCCAGCTCGAAGAAGCTCTCCGTCACCCCCACGCGCTCCCGGCGCAGCACCTCCGCCCAGATCCCCGCCAGCACCTCCTCCACCGGCGTCCGCGGCGCCACGTACAGGTCCGCACCGGCCGCGTGCTCCGGGGCCGGAAGCGCCTTCCGGTCCAGCTTCCCGTTGGGTGTCAGCGGCAGCGCCTCCAGTACCACGAACGACCCCGGCACCATGTACTCCGGCAGGCTCCGCCGCACGTGCTCGCGCAGCGAGGCCGGAAGGGTCTCTCCCTGCTCCTGAAGGGATGGCACCTCTCCGTCCGTGAAGAGCCGCCGGTAGAAGGGGCTGGCCCGGAACACCTGCCTGTGGTGGTAGGAGACGAACTCGAACGGCACCTCTTCGCCGCCCCGTCCACGCACCAGCACGCCCCGGGCTCCGTAGTCCGGGGCTACGCCTTCCGGGATCTGCGCCCAGCACTCCAGGCGCAGCCGGTCCCCCGCCGCGACCTCGATTCCCGGCTCGAAGAGCGGGAAGTAGACCGGGAACCAGGCGGTCTCCTCCTCCAGGATGTCCAGCTCCTCGCCCTCGGCCAGCTCCATGCGCAGCCAGAGCAGCAGCCCGTCCATCCTTCCCGCGCGCTCAACCGCCAGCTCCTCCCGCCGGACGTACTCGCCTTCGACCGGGCCGGCGCCGAAGTCCAGCTCCTCGTACGTCCCCGCGGTCGAGAGGACGTGATCGGCGGGGAAGTTCCGGATGCAGAGCCGCAGGTCGAAGGGGTGCCCCACCTCCTCGAAGATCCCCCGCACGTAGTGCGCGGCGGTCGGCGAGAAGCCCGGCTGGTGGCGGAGCTCGTCCGGCAGCGTGACCGCGGCCACCCGGGTGCGCGCCCATCCCGGGATCATCACCGCGCCGGGCGCCAGCAGCCGCCTCGCCTGGTTCAGGATGACGGCGGCGCCCTCGCCGCCGGCGATGGCCTCCACGATCTCCGAGACGCACACCTCCGCCGGCTCCGGAAGCTCCACGGTGCGGGCATCGCCGTGGATCACCGTGATACGGTCCTCCAGCCCCAGCCCACGGACGCGCTCGCGCGCCGAGAGGTACGACCTCTCCAGCAGCTCGACCGCGTAGACGTGCCGCGCGCCCGCCTCCACTGCCAGCCGCGCCAGGATCGCGTCCGCTCCGGTGCCGACGTCCAGCACCACCTTTCCCGGCGCATGCCGCCGCAGCGCGCGCAGGTAGCGCTCGTTGCGCCCGGTGTCGTGCGTGAGCCCGTGGTAGATCAGGTCGTCGTAGACGAAGTATTCCCCGATCGAGGGCCACAGCTCGATGTCCTTCCGCGGGACGGGAACGACGTAGGCCGCCAGGCGCGGGTCCCCCACTTCATCCTCGCGCACCACGACGGCGCACTCCCCGACGCTCTCGTGCTGCCGCAGCACCGCCTCGATCTCCCCCGGCTCGATCCGGAAGCCGCGGACCTTCACCTGGGCGTCCAGGCGGCCCAGGTACTCCAGCGTCCCGTCGGCACGCCAGCGCGCCCGGTCGCCCGTACGGTACAGGCGTGTGCCGCCCTGGGTCGAGAACGGATCGGGGACGAAGCGCTCCGCCGTCATCGCGGAGCGGCCCAGATAGCCGCGCGCCACCCCCGCCCCGCCGATCAGCAGCTCGCCCGGAATGCCCGCCGGCTGCGGGCTCCCGGGCCGATCGCAGACGTACAGGCGCACGTTCCCCAGCGGGCGGCCGATCGGGTGCCCCTCCACGCCCCCGTCCGCCGGCACCGGGTGCGTGGAGGCCAGGATGGTCCCTTCGGTGGGCCCGTAGAGGACGTGCGACTCCGCCCCGGGGAGCGCCTCCCGCATCTCCGCCAGCAAGTCGGCCGGCACCCGGTCGCCGCCCACGAAGGCGCGCCGCAGCCGGCTCAGCCGCGGCCTTTCGCGCTCCACCTGGACCAGCTGCCGCATCAGCGCGGGGACGGCGTGCACGAGCGTGGCGTCCGCGATCTCCTCCAGCAGCGCGGGCACGTCCAGCACCCGCTCGCGCTCCACCAGCCGCACCGCGGCCCCCGAGGTGAGCGGCAGCAGCGCCTCGAACAGCCAGATGTCGAAGGCGTACGAGGCCAGCGCCGGCATCACGTCGCCCTCGCGCACGCCGAACGTCTCGCGCGTGGCGCCCAGCAGGTTGGCCAGGGAGCCGTGCTGCACCAGCACCCCCTTGGGGCGGCCCGTGCTCCCCGACGTGTAGATCACGTACGCCAGGCTCGCGTCGGACACGGGCACCTCCGGCGCCGCATCCGCCGTCTCCGATGCGGTGTCCGGAAGCTGGTCCACCCGCACCAAGGTGGCCCCGTGCTCCGGCAGCACCCCGGCCGTGCCCCGCGTGGCGACCACCACCGGGACTGCCGCGTCGGTGAGGATCCATCCCAGCCGCTCCGCCGGGTACCCCGGATCCAGGGGGACGTAGGCGCCGCCCGCCTTCCAGATTCCCAGCACCCCCACCAGCAGCTCGGGCGTGCGCTCCATGCACAGCCCCACCGGCGTCTCGGGCACGACACCCAGGCCGCGCAGGTGCCGGGCAAGGATCGACGCGCGCCGGTCCAGCGTGCCGTAGGTCACGGCCTCCCCGCCTTCCAGGAGCGCGATGGCCTCCGGGGCGCGGCGCGCCCACCCGGCGAAGAGCAGGTGCGCCGGCGGGTCGAAAGATCCGCGTTCCGTCCGGTTCCACGTCCCGAGCACCTGCTCGCGCTCCTCCGCCGCGAGCAGATCCAGCTCCGAAAGCCGCACGTCCGGCTTCAGCGCGACCTGCTCCAGCACCTGCTCCAGGTGCACCAGCATCCGCCGCACGGTGCTCCGCTCGAACAGGTCGGTGCTGTACGCCAGCACGCCGCGCAGACCCTGCGGGTACGCGGCGAAGCTCAACGCGAGGTCGAACTTCGTGGTCGCGAGCTCCGCTCCGACTCCGCTCACCTCCAGCCCCGGCAGAGCGCCTCCCCCGCCCGCGGCGTTCTGCAGCGCGAACATCACCTGGAACAGGGGCGAGTGGCTCAAGGAGCGTTCCGGCTGCAGGTCGGCCACCAGCTTCTCGAAGGGTACCTCCTGATGCTCGTACGCGCCCAGCGTCGCCTCCCGCACCCGCCCCAGCACATCGCGGAAGCTCGGGTCTCCCGACAGATCGGTCCGCAGCACCAGCGTGTGGACGAAGAAGCCGATCAGCTCCTCCACCTCCGCGCGCGTGCGCCCGGCGATCGGGCTCCCCACCACCACGTCCTCGCTGCCGGCGTACTTGCCCAGCAGCACCTGGAAGGCGGAGAGCAGCGTCATGTACAGCGTCGCGCCCTCGCTCCGCCCCAGCGCCTGCAACCGCTCCAGCAGCTCGAGGGAGAGGTCCACCGGAACCGACGCGCCCCGGTACGTCTGCACCGCCGGGCGGGGATGGTCGGTGGGCAGCTCCAGCAGCTCCGGTGCACCCGCCAGGCGCTCCTTCCAGTACGCCAGCTGCCGGTCCAGCACCTCGCCCGCCAGCTGCTCGCGCTGCCACACCGCGTAGTCGGCGTACTGCACCGCCAGCTCCGGCAGCGGCGACTCACGCCCCTCGCGGTACGCCCCGTACAGCGCCGCCAGCTCGCGGAAGAGCACCCCCATGCTCCACCCGTCGCTGACGATGTGGTGCATCGTGAGCAGCAGCACGTGGTCCTCGGCGCCCAGCCGGAGGAGCACGGCACGGAAGAGCGGCCCCGCCGCAAGGTCGAACGCCCGGCCCGCCTCTTCGACGGCCCGGCGCCTGACCGCCTCCGCGCGATCCGCCTCGCCGAGCGCCGACAGCTCCTCCACCGGCAGCGCGAACCCGCCGAAGGGCACGACCACCTGCACCGGCGAGCCGTCCACCTCGGCGAAGACCGTCCGCAGCGCCTCGTGACGCCGCACGATCTCGCCCAGGCTCCGCTCCAGCGCCGCCTCGTTCAGGGCTCCGCCCAGGCGCCACGCCGCGGGCATGTTGTACACGGCGCTTCCCGGCTCCATGCGGTCCAGGAACCAGAGCCGCTCCTGCGCGAAGGAAAGCGGCAGCGCCCCCGTGCGCCCGGCCGGCACCACCGGCGGCAGCACCGGCAGCCCCGCGCGGCGCACCTCCTCCACCTCCTTCGCCAGCTTTGCCACCGTGGGCCCCTCGAAGAACACCCGGACCGGCAGTTCCACGCCGAGCAGCTCGCGGACCAGCGAGGCCACCAGCATGGTCAGGATCGAATGCCCGCCAAGCTCGAAGAAGTCGTCGCCGGCCCCCACCCGCTCCAGCCCCAGCACCTCCTCCCAGATCCCCGCCAGCACCTCCTCCACGGGGGTGCGCGGCGCCACGTACCGGTCCGCGTCGGCGTACTCCGGCGCCGGCAGCGCCCGGCGGTCCAGCTTCCCGTTCGGAGTCAGCGGCAGCGCCTCCAGCACCACGAACGCCGCCGGCACCATGTACTCCGGGAGCTTCCGGCGCAGGTGCTCGCGCAGCACTCCCGCCTCCACGCCGCCCACCACGTACGCCACCAGCCGCTTCTCCCCGGGCACGTCCTCGCGCGCCACGACCACGCAGTCGGCGACTCCCTCGCTCCGCCGCAGCGCGGCCTCGATCTCGCCCAGCTCGATGCGGAAGCCGCGCACCTTGACCTGCGCGTCCACCCGGCCCGCGAACTCCAGCGCGCCCTCCGCGTTCCAGCGGGCCAGGTCGCCCGTGCGGTAGAGCCGCGCGCCCGGCTGGGCTCCGAACGGATCGGGGACGAAGCGCTCGGCCGTCAGCGCGGCGCGGCGCCAGTAGCCGCGCCCCACCATCGCGCCGCCGATGTACAGCTCGCCCCGGACCCCGCGCGGCACCGGCTCGCCCGCCGCGTCCAGCAGGTAGACGCGCACGTTGGCCACAGGCCGGCCGATCGGCGGCGGCGCGGAACCGCCGGGGACGTAGTCGTGCAGGGTGGTGCAGACCGTCGCTTCCGTCGGACCGTAGCCGTTGATCAGCCGCCGGCCGGCCGACCAGCGCGCCATCAGGTCCACGGGGGGCGCGTCGCCGGAAACGATCAGTGTGTGGATGGACGGCAGGCGCTCGTCGTCCGGGAGCGCCGCCAGCACGGCGGGGGGGATGATGGCGTGCGTGATCCCGGCTTCCGCGACGGTGCGGACCAGGTCGTCGCCCGCGAGCGGACCCGGGTGCTCGGGCAGGTGCAGCGACGCGCCCCGGGCCAGCGCCAGGAACACCTCGAAGACGTGCCCGTCGAAGCTGAAGGAGGCGAACTGCAGGATGCGGCTCTCCGCCTCCAGCGGCAGGCTCCGGACCTGCCCCGCCACCATGCCGCACACGTTGCGGTGCTGGATCATCGCGCCCTTGGGGCGGCCGGTGGAGCCGGAGGTGTAGATCAGGTACGCCGCGTGCTCCGGCCGCAGGCCGCCGCGCTCCGGATCGGTGGCCGGCGCGCCGGCCCAGGGGGCCTCATCGGTGAGATCGAGGATCGGCACCCCGGCATCCGCGAAGCGCGGCACCAGCGCGCCGGTCGTCAGCAGCAGCGCCGGCGCGCTGTCCTTCAGCATGTACGCCAGACGCTCCGACGGATACTCCGGGTCCAGCGGCACGTACGCGCCGCCCGCCTTCAGCACGGCCAGCAGCGCCACCACCATCCCGGGGCCGCGCTCCAGGGAGATTGCGACCCGCGCGTCCGGACGGACGCCCCGCGAGCGGAGGTGGTGCGCGAGCCGGTTGGCGCGCGCGTTCAGCTCGGTGTAGCTCAGCCGGACGCTGCCGCACGCCAGCGCCAGCGCGTCCGGCGCGCGCTCCACCTGCTGCTCGAACAACTCGTGGATGCACGAGGCGGCTGCGTACTCCGCGTCCGTGCGGTTCCACGCCTCCAGCACGAGCGCGCGCTCGGCCTCGCCGAGCAGCTCCAGCCGCGAAAGCCGCACGTCCGCATCCGTGGCGACCTGCTCCAGCACCCGCTCCAGGTGGCCGAGCATCCGTTCGATCGTGCCGCGCTCGAAGAGGTCGGTGCTGTAGTTCAGTCCGCCACGCAAGCCCTGGGGGGTCGCCGCGAGAATCAGGGAGAGATCGAGCTTGGCGATCTCCATGGCCGGAACGGCTCTGCTCATCTTCAGCCCCGCGAGAGCGTCTCCCGGGCCCTCGGCGTTCTCGAGCCTGAACAGGACCTGGAACAGCGGCGAGTGGGTCAGGGACCGCTCCGGCTGCAGCTCGGCCACCAGCTTCTCGAATGGAAGCTCCTGGTGCTCGTATGCGCCGAGCGTCACCTCCCGCACCTGCCCCAGCACCTCGCGGAAGCTCGGGTCTCCCGAGAGGTCGGTCCGCAGCACCAGGGTGTTGACGAAGAGGCCGATCAGCTCCTCCACCTCCCCGCGCGTCCGCCCGGCGATCGGGCTCCCCACCACCACGTCCTCACTCCCGGCGTACCTGCTCAGCAGCACCTGGAAGGCGCCCAACACCGTCATGTACAGCGTCGCACCCTCGCTGCGTCCCAGCGCCTGCAGCCGCTCCATCAGCTCGGGGGAGAGCTCCACCGGAACCGTTCCGCCCCGGTACGTCTGCGCCGGCGGGCGCGGATGGTCGGTGGGCAGCTCCAGCAGCGCGGGTGCGTCCGCCAGGCGCTCCTTCCAGTACGCCAGCTGCCGATCCAGAGCCTCGCCCGTCAGCTGCTCGCGCTGCCACACGGCGTAGTCGGCGTACTGCACCGCCAGCCCGGCGAGCGGCGACTCACGCCCCTCGCGGTACGCCGCGTACAGCGCCGACAGCTCCCGGCGGAGCACCCCCAGGCTCCACCCGTCGCTGACGATGTGGTGCATCGAGAGCAGCAGCACGTGGTCTTCGTCGCCCAGCCGCAGCAGCGCCGCGCGGAAGAGCGGGTCCGCCGAGAGGTCGAACGTCCGCCGCGCCTCCTCACCCGCGCGTTGCCCGACCGCCGCCTCGCGATCCGCCTCGCCCAGCCCGGAGAGATCGTCGACCGGCAGCGTGAAGCCGGCGAAGGGCGCGATCACCTGCACCGGCGAGCCATTCACCTCGGCGAAGACTGTCCGCAGCGCCTCGTGACGCCGGACGATCTCGCCCAGCGCACGCTCCAGCGCCGCCCCGTCCAGCGCACCCTCCAGGCGCCACGCCACGGGGATGTTGTAGACGGCGCTCTCCGGCTCCAGGCGGTCGATGAACCAGAGCCGCTCCTGCGCGAAGGACAGCGGGAGTGCGCCGGTGCGCTCCACCGGCACCACGGGCGGCAGCACCGGCAGCTCCCTGCGCCGCTCGTCCTCCACCGCCTTCGCCATCTCCGCCAGCGTGGGTCCTTCGAAGAGCGCCCGCAGCGGCAGCTCGATCGCGAAGATCTGCCGCACCCGCGACACCACCCGCGTGGCGAGCAGCGAGTGCCCGCCCAGCTCGAAGAAGTTGTCGTGCGCGCCCACGCGCTCCAGGCGCAGCACCTCCGCCCAGATCCCCGCCAGCACCTCCTCCACGGGGGTGCGGGGAGCCACGCAGGCGTCCTCCCCCTCGGCGCGCTCCGGCGCCGGAAGGGCCTTGCGGTCCACCTTGCCGTTGGGCGACAGGGGCATCTCGTCCAGCAGCACGAACGCGGAAGGCACCATGTACTCGGGAAGGGCGCGCCGCAGGTGCTCGCGCATCTCCTCGGGCT
>DASWMA010000544.1:0-10470 GCA_036399995.1 Longimicrobium sp.
ATCGTGGCCGAGGGCGCGCCCGAGCAGGTGGCGACCGTGGCGGACTCGTTCACCGGGCAGTACCTGGCCGGGATGCTCAACGGCCGCGTCGACGTGGCCGCCACCCCCGCCGCGGACCCCAAGCCGCGGCGCGGGCGAAAGGCGAAGTCGGCGTAGACCGCACGAAGGCGGCGCCCAGACGGGCGCCGCCGGTGGTTATAGACCAGCGCAGATCATTTCGGGCCTTAACAACAAACAACCTCAATGCACAAGCGGAGTTACGCCGAGGCGAAGGCGTACTACCAGCGCCACCGATTGGCGGCCTACACCCGCGTCCGCGTCGCTCTGGCTGACGCGTTCCCCGAGCTCCGCCTGGCGGAGATCGACGCGAGAGCGCTTGCTGCGCGGCGACGCCAGTGGACGGAAGCACATCCCTCGGGAAGCGGCGGCTGGGACTGGGAAACACTGGCGGAGAAGTACCGGCGCGATCCCGCCGCGTTCACCCTCGCGCTGTGGAGCGGCGATCTGCTGTGCGGTCTCGCGGTGGGCAGCGCGTCGCAACGGCGCACGACCGGAGAACGCGCGGCGGTGTCCGTGCATTTCGTGGAGAGCATTCCCCGGCGAATGCACCCGATGAAAGGCGATGTCGGCCTGATCGCGACCACCGCGGTCGCCGCTTATGGCACGGCGATCGGAGCCACGCACGTGCGTCTGGCAAACCCGCTGGAAGGCGCGGTACACCTGTATGTGGCGCTGGGATTCAGGATTGTAAGACGGCACGGGCGGATTGTATATTGCGAGAGGGAGATCGGGTCGTGAATCCCTTCGACCTCTGAAAACGGATTGGCGATGCTTGCCCACCAGCCTCGGATCAGAACACGTACGCGGCGCCAGCCGTGGGAGTTCACGCGCGCATACGGCGTGAGGCGCTCGTTCACCTGGATCTCTCCGGAGGCGGCGGAGCGTCGCCTGCAGAACCATACGCTTTTGATCGATCGTCTGAGCCCGGAGGCTCTCGCCGTCGTCCGTTCTTACGATGGCCCTTGGACGGCGGCCCCGGGCGCGGCGTTGCTTCGGGATCGCGTCAAGTAAGCATCCAAGCAGGTCGACACCGCGGCCCGCCGGCAATGCCGGCGGGCCGCGCTTCGTCGTGCCCGTTGTCCTCGTGTCCGGGTGAGTGTGCTGAGAAGGCCGCCGGTTCCCCCGATCGAATCGGAGGGTGTGACCCCCCTCCATTCATTCGCGTACTCGTAAGCGTACGGCGACGAGGAACCACCCCACGCACGGCGGCGGATTGCGGCGGGGGCGATTCGGACGGAGATTCCCGCGCGCCCCATCCATCCTCCGCCCCGCCGACCCGTTCCCCGATGCCACAGCAGCGCCCCCGCAGGCCGGCCGCCGACAACGCTCGCCCGGGCGGACGCTCGTCGTCGCGCAAGGAGTTCGCGGCGCAGGTGCGGAGCCTGCCCGCGCCGCTGCGGATCGCGCGCGCGGCCGAGCTGCTGTACTTCCCCGTCGTGGGGTTCATGCTGCTGGGGCTGCCCGTTCCGGCGAACCGCGCCGAGGCGCTCGCCACCGCGTTCCTGTCGGCCCAGGCGATCGCGGCGGTTGCGGTCGCCGTCGGGCTGGGGCGGCGGCGCCGGTGGGCATGGGTGCTGGCCCTGGTGCTGGCGGCGTGGGTGATCCTGGGGATCGTGCTGCGCGGGGGTGACGTGGTGCGCGCCGCGTTCGCCACGCCGAGCTTGGCGCTGAGGCTGTCGGTGGCGCTGCTGGCGTGGACGTTCCTCACGCAGCTGATCGCGCTGGTCGGCTGCCTGAGCACGCGCAACTGGCGCGAGGTGCTGCGCTGACGCCGCAGGGTTGCGCGTCCTGCCGAGACGCCGCGAGCTTTCCGGCACACCATCCGTTCCACCCCGGATCCATCCGAATGCCCCGCATCTCCACCCGCGCCTGGCTGGCGGCGGCCGTGCTGCTCGCCGCCGCGCCGCTGCACGCCCAGGCTCCCGCGCCGGCCGCGCAGACCTCGTCCGCTGCATCCTCCGCCCTGTCACCGGCCACGCGCGACTCGGCGCAGATGGCGCTGCGCCAGCGCTTCGCCGCCGACCTGCTGGCGGCGGCGGGCGCGGGCGCCGCGGGGCTGGTGGTGCTCGCGGCCGACTCCGCCACCGGCAGGATCGAGTTGAAGCTGGTGCGCGCCACCGTCACCGAGGCCGCGCTGGCACCCGCCGTCGAGCGCGTGCGCGCGGAGCTGAAGGCGCTGGCCGCGGCGGGGCCGCTGCTGTGGTACGTGCGGCTCGACCTGCCGCCCATGCCGGCCGGACCGACCCGACGTCCGGTGATCGACAACCCGCGCGAGGTGCGGGCGCTGGTCAACCGTTTCGTGGAGCAGAACTTCACCCGGATCTTCCAGGGCCGGCGCGGCCTGCGGGTCGACCTGGAGATGGTGGTCGCGCGCGAGGGCGACGTGGCGTACGCCCGCGTGGTGCGCTCCAGCGGCAACCCCGCGGTGGACCGGGAGGCGCTCCGCATCGCCCCCACCATGCGCTTCCAGCCGGCGCGGGTGGGAAGGCAGCCGGTGGACCGGCAGATCACCTTCCCCCTCTACTTCGTTGTGGGCGAAGCCTGACCGCCACTCCGGGTGGTGAGAGGTGACGGCGCGGCGGCTTCCCCCGTCGGCCGCGCCTTATCCATATTGTCGGCGTACGTCGTGGACCTCAGCCGCCCCCTCCGTGCTGCTCCACCCCACCTCGCCCCCTCCCAATCCAGTGACCCCGATGAACTTCCGCGTTCCGGCGCTCGCGCTGGCGATTGCGCTCGCCGCTGCCGCCCCGCTGTCCGCGCAGCTCGCGTCAACCGGCACGGCCGGCGAGACCGCGCAGCAGGATTCCGCCCGCCAGCGGATCCGGAGCGTGTTCCGCCAGGTGATGGCCTCGCACGGGATCTCGAACTCCGACGCGCTGGTGATGGTCACGCAGCCACGCGGCGCGCCGTTCGCGGTGCGTGTGCTGGAGGGAACGGTGCCACCGTCCGCGCTGGCCGCCCTCGACAGCGTGGTGAAGGCCGAAGCGGCCCATTGGCCCGACGGGCGGCTCCCACCTTACGCGCTGCGGCCAGAAGAAGAAGAGGGCTTCGACGACACCGTCACGGTGATCGCGCCCGAGTTGCGCCGGGGGAGTCCCGTCTTTGCGCTCACCCGCTACCTCCAGCGGCACCCGGAGCTGGGGGTGCCGCGTCAGCTGATCAACCTGGAGGTGCGCGGGCTGGTCAGCCGCACCGGCGTGATCGCGTACGTGGAGATGTCGCGGTCGAGCGGGAAAGTGCAGATCGACGAGGAGTTGATGGCGATCGTCAGGCGGATGAGGATGATCCCGGCGCGCGTGAGCAACCGGCCGGTGGACGTGTGGTTCAGCCTCCCGGTCACGCTGGAGTTCCCGGAACCGGCTCAGCCGCAGCCGAACCGCGACGCCAGCGGCCAGCCCATCCCGAGAACGCAGCCCTCACCGATACCAGATCCGGGCTGAGCTGCTTTCTCGCACAAAGGCACAGAGAACTGCGGGTTTCCCTGCGTCCCCGTGCCTCCGTGTGATCCCCAGGCAGGGCTGTGTCCAGCAACCAATCACGCGGATTTGGTCGGACGTCACCTCGCGGCGGCGAAGCGAGCCGGCTCAGTCGCGCTCGAGGATCACGACCGCGGCGGCGATCTCGTCGCTGTGGGTAAGAGTGACGTGCACGCGGGTGGCCCCGCGCTCGGCGGCGAGGCGGGCGGCGCGGCCGGAGAGGCGCAGCGACGGCTGCCCGGTGGCGGCGGAGACCACCTCCACCTCCGTCCACGCGCCGCCGATCCCCCATCCGGTGCCCAGCGCCTTGAAGAACGCCTCCTTGGCGGCGAAGCGCGCGGCGAAGCTTTCGGGGGGATGCTTCGACCCGCGGCAGCGCTCGGCCTCGGCCGCGGTGAAGAAGCGGGCGAGGGCGCGCGGGCCCTTTCGCTCCAGCACCGCCCACACGCGGTCGATGCGGACCATGTCCATCCCCAGGCCGACGATCATGGGCGGTGCGGCTCCAGCCTTGCGCGCGGGGTGTGCGGATGGCAACGTGAGCCGGGGAAGATACCCGCCGCCCTCCGGCGCCTCAAGCGCGCGGCGGCACGCCCTTCGCAAAGGCGGCGGGCGGCGTTTCCCTGCAAGGCACTTTCTCACGGCGGACCGGCGGACACGTGGCACGGAACCCCTGGCGGGCACGGGCAAGGCTGGTGGGCGCGGTGCTCGCCGGCGCGGCGGCGGGCATCCTGATCGGCATGCTGCTCGTGCACCTTCTGCTGACTCCCCACACACCGGGGCGCTGAAGCGCCGCGGCGGTGTCGCCGCGTCTCCATCCAGTTCGCCCCGTCGAGCCGGCGCGGAAGACCGGGAACGGCACCGTCCCCGGCGGCTCGCGGATGGCGCATCGCCGTGTCCATCAACATCTTTCGTACGCCGTCCACTACCCCGATCGGGCGTTTTGCGGTACCATTGATGCAGCCGCGCCCGCGGTCCGGCGAGGGGCCCTACCTTCTGGCTGAAACTCTTTGCGCGGTGCGTCGTATCAACCGGTACGCCGCGCGAACGAGCCGCCGGCCACCTGACCGAACGCCGATCAATCGAACATCGCCGCCCCCCGCGGCTGGAGTGACGCCCATGTATTGTTCCACCTGCGGATCCCGGGTTGCCGACGGCCGCGCCACCTGCCAGGTGTGCGGCGCCGTGGTGGCCCGTTCGCCGTTCCCGGCCACCTCCGCCGCGGCCGCGCCGATGTACGCCGCCGCCGCGCAGATGCAGGCGCAGGTGCAGGTGTGCCCACGCTGCGGCTACCGCGGGATGGGCTCGGGGTACTTCTCCAAGGGGAGCCATGTGGCCGTGCTGGTGGTGGCGGGCATCGCCTTCCTTCCGGCGGCCGTCCTGTACGGGCTGTTCCGCCACAACCACCGGGTGTGCCCGGCGTGCGGGCTGAGCTGGGGCGCGCACGGCACGCGGGCGCTCACGCTCCTTCCCAACGGCCACGGCGCGGTGCCCACCACCGACGTGGTGCTCCCCGCGGCCGTGGGCGGCGCCAAGCGCGGCTGGGCGTTCGCGTTCCTGCTCTTCGCCGCGTTCATGCTCGCCGTGGGGCTGGCCGAGTTCGAGTTCGCGATGGTGGTCATCGGGATGATCTCCGGCGGGTTCGGCGGGCTCCTGCTCAAGAAGGCGAAGAGCGAGCGCGAGGAGCGCCGCGACGCCATCCTGCAGAGCCTGCAGCTGCCCGTGCTGCAGCTGGCCGGGCGCAAGGGCGGGCGGCTGACGGTGACCGACGTGGCCACCGAGATGGGGTGGCCCATGGCCCGCGCCGAGAAGGTGCTGAACTCGCTCGACGACGGGATGCGCGTGATGAGCGACATCACCGACGAGGGCGTGATCGTGTACGACTTCCTGGAGATCCGCGCCGCCGGGCTCCCCAACCCCTCGCGGCCCGACCTGCGGCTCCACGCCTGACGTCGGTACAGGGGTTACGGAGGTACGGGGTACGGAGGTACGAAGGAGATCGGGTCCCGGCGCGTGGCGCGGGGACCCGATCTCGTTTGGCGGCCGCGGCTTGAGTGCGGGCGGGGCGGGCGGTTAGATTGGTCGGCCGCCGCCTCAGGGGAGCGCGTCCATCTCCACGATGCCGCCGCCGTCCTCGGCCTTGGCCAGGCGCTTGGCCTCGGCCACCACCTCGCCCAGGTGCTCCACCGAGGGCCACCGCGCGGGGTCGATGCGCACCACGGCGGCCGAGAGGCGGGTGAGCGGGAACTCGCGCTCCTCGCCGGCGCGGTCCAGGCCGCGGTACACGCCGTCCTCCACGGCGTCGGCGGGGAGGTGGCGGCGCAGGCCGGTGTTGAAGCGGCGGCACGCGTCTTCGGCCAGGTGGCGGGCGCGGTCGAGGCGGCACACCAGCACGAAGTCGTCGCCGCCCACGTGGCCGGCGAAGGTGTCGGGGTGCCCGCGCGCGGCGCCGGTGAGCGCGGCCGCCGCCTCGCGGATCGCCGCGTCGGCCACGGCGAAGCCGAAGCGGTCGGAGAAGGGCTTGAAGAAATCCAGGTCGAAGTAGGCCACCGCGAAGCGGGCGCCCTGCTGCCGGCGGCGCTCCAGCTCCTGGTAGATGGCCTCGCCGCCGGGAAGCCCCGTGGTGGGGTTGCGGTCGCGGCCGCGCTGGGCCAGGCGCAGCAGCGCGGCCACCCGGGCCAGCAGCTCGCGCGGGTCGAAGGGCTTGGCCAGGTAGTCGTCGGCGCCGGCGTCGAAGCCGCCCAGGCGGTCTTCGATCCCGCGCTGCGCGGTCAGGATCAGCACCGGCACGTGCGCGGTGGCCGGGTCGTGCTTGATGCGCCGGCACACCTCGAACCCGTCGGGGTGGCCCATGCGGTAGTCGAGCACCACCAGGTCGGGAACGGCGCGCGCGAGCTCGTCGAGCGCCTGGGCGCCGCCCGGCACGTCGCGCACCTCGTGGCCCGCGGAGGCGAGCACCTGCGTCGTCATCTGGCGCAGCGCGTCGTCGTCTTCCGCGAACAGGATCCGGCTCATGGCAGTGATGGCGCTCCCCGTGTACCACCCGACCACGGCTCTCCAACCGTAGCCCGATGACGTTTCGCTGCGTTCCGATCGTCCGCGCGCTCCTGGCCGCCGCGCTGCTGGCGCCGGCCGCGCCGCGCACGCTGGCCGCGCAAGGAGCCGACAATCTAGCACCCACGCGGGCGTCCGGCGCAACCGGCGCCTCGCCTTCAGGCACTTCGCGGACCGCGGCGGCGGTCTCGTCGCTGCGCGAGCGCATCGACGCGGTGCTGGCGCGCCCCTCGCTGAGCCGCGCCGAGTGGGGGATCGAGGTGCGCGACGCGGCCACCGGCGGGTTGCTGTACGCGCGCAACGCCGACCGCCCCGTGATCCCCGCCAGCAACCTGAAGCTGGTGGTGACCGCCGCCGCCGCGCACCACCTGCCGGCCGACTACCGCTACCGCACCACCGTGTACGGCACCGGCCCGGTGCAGGGCGGGGTGCTGGACGGCGACCTGGTGCTGTACGGCCGCGGCGACCCGCTGATCAGCGACCGCTACGGCCGCGACCGGATGTGGGCGTGGGAGGCGCTGGCCGACTCGCTGCGCGCCCGCGGGATCCGCCGCGTCACCGGGGGCGTGGTGGCCGACGACAGCTACTTCGAGGCCACGCACCTGCGGCCGGACTGGGACCCCTACGACCTGCTCTGGTGGTACGCGGCGCCGGTGGGGGCGCTGGGCTTCAACGACAACTCGGTGGTGGTGCACATCCGCCCGGGCGCCGTGGGGCAGCGGGCGCGGGTGACCTGGGAGCCACGCTCCGACTACGTGGAGATGGAGAACCGCACCGTCACCGTAGGCGCCCGCGGCCGCAGCACGGTGGACCTGGAGCGCGCCGGCCCGCGCCGGATCCGCGCCGTGGGCCAGGTGCCTTCGAGCGCCGGCGCCGACGTGGAGTTCTTCGCCGTCAGCAACGGCGCCGAGTACGCCGGCACCACCTTCCGGGAGACGCTGGAGCGCAGGGGGATCGCCGTGGGCCGCGCGACTGTGCGCGTGGTGGCCGACCCGGCGCGCTCGCCGGCGACGGGCGCCACCGCGCTGGCCGAGCACCGCTCCGACCCGCTCGGCCGGGTGATCGGGCCGATCCTGCTCAACAGCCAGAACTGGATCGCCGAGACGCTGCTGAAGACGGTGGGGCGCGAGGTGCGCGGCGAGGGAAGCTGGGACGCCGGGATCGCCGTGGAGCGCGACTTCCTCACCCGCGTGGTGGGGGTCGACGCGGCCGACGTGACGCTGCGCGACGGCTCGGGGCTTTCCGAGGGGAACCGGGTGACCGCGAGGGCGCTGGTGCAGCTGCTGGCCTACGTCCACCGCACGCCGCGGATGCGCATCGTGCGCGACAACCTGCCGGTGAGCGGGCGCGACGGCTCGCTGCGCTCGCGCTTTCCCGACATGCCCGGGCGCGTGGCCGCCAAGACGGGGTACATCGGCGGCGTGGACTCGCTGGGCGGCTTCGTGACCATGGCCGACGGGCGCACGGCGGTGTTCGCGATCATCGCCAACAAGTCCGGCCAGCCGTCGTCGCGGATGAAGGCGGCGATCGACGACGTGGTCCGCGCCGTCGCCGCCACCCGCTCGTAGGTCCGTTCGCGGGCCCCGGACGCCGTCGGTCCGCGGCACCGTTGATGGATCACACGGAGGAAACGGAGGGAACGGAGGGACGGCGGCGCTCGCGCGATTCCCCTCCGTTGCTCCGTTTCCTCCGCTCCCTCCGTGTGAAACCGTAGCGATGCCGGGCTCGGCGCGGTGCGTGCCCGTCCGCCCCGATGCCGCGGTGCGCAACCCGCGAAGGCGAGTTTCCCGGTCTTCCAGCCGCCGGTTTCAACCGGCGGCTGGGTGGCCGATCGGACGCGAATCGGCCGGCGGATCGGACCACGGATCCGACGGCGGGGCGGACTGCGTACGATCGAGCGGTGTACGGTCGGGCCGTGCAGGATCGAGCGGTGTACAAGGATGGGTGAAGGTGCGGCCTGGATCGCCGGCACCGGCCCGCGATCACAACACATTCGACAGGATCTCTTGAAGTCGTTCAGATTCCGCGGCGCGCTGCCGCTCGCTTTCGCCGCCGCCGTGGCTGCTTCGAACCCGGCCCAGGCGCAGGGCTCCCGGCCGGGGACGCCGATCGAGCCGGCGCTGGCGGCGGAGACCTTCGACACCGCCTGGGCCGCCATCGACCGCACGCTGTGGGACACGGCCGTGGCCAACTCCACCTGGCGCCGCGCCCGCGAAGAGCTGCGTCCCCGCGCCGCGCAGGCGCGCACGGTGGAGGAGCTGCGCGCCGCCATCGGCGAGGCGCTCAAGCGGCTCCCCTACTCGCACTTCGACCTCCTCCCCGCCGACGTGCAGGAGGGGATGGGCACCGAGACCGACCGCGGCGGCGACGCGGGGATGGAGGTGCGGCTGGTGGACGGGCGCCTCCTGGTGACGCAGGTGGAGGCCGATGGCCCCGCCGCCGCCGCCGGGGTGCGCACCGGCTGGGCGGTGGAGGCCGTGGGCTCGCGCACCGCGCGGCAGATGCTGGCGCTGGTGGACCGCATCCCCGGCGCCGGCGAGCCGCGCGCGCGGCAGCGCTTCGCCTGGATGACGGGGACCGCCGCGCTGCGCGGCGCGCCGGGAAGCACGCTGCAGGTGCGCTTCCTCGACGGCGCGGGCCGCACGGTCACGAAGGGGCTGACGCTGAGCGCGCCCAAGGTGATGACCGAGAAGTTCGGCGGGCTGCCGCGGCTGGAGGTGCGGCTCGAGACGCGCCGCGCGCCGCTCCCCGGCGGCGGGAGCGCGGGGGTGGTGCGCTTCAACTACTGGATGCCGGTGGTGGTGGAAGGGCTGAACGCGGCGGTCGACTCGTTCCGCGCGCTCGACGGGATGGTGATCGACCTGCGGGGGAACCTGGGCGGCGCCGGCTTTTTGGCCCCCGGCTTCGCGGGGCACTTCGTGGAGCGCGCCGACACCCTGGGGGTGATGCGGATGCGCAGCACCACGCTCAACTTCCTGATCAACCCGCGGCGGGTGGACACGCGGGCGCAGCCGGTGCGCCCCTACGCCGGCCCGGTGGCGGTGCTGACCGACGCCATGACGGCCAGCACCAGCGAGTTCTTCGCGGGCGGGCTCAAGCAGCTGGGGCGGGTGCGGGTGTTCGGCGAGCCCACGGCGGGGGCGGCGCTCCCGGCGTGGACGCGCAAGCTCCCCAACGGCGACGTGCTGATGCACGCCGTGGCCGACTTCACCGGCCCGCAGGGGATGCGCTGGGAGGGCGGCGGGGTGGTGCCCGACGTGCTCGTGCCCCCCACGCGCGAGGCGCTGCTGGCCGGGCGCGACCCGGCGCTGCAGGCGGCGCTGGAATGGATCGCACAGGAACGTGGCCGCGCGGGCGCGCGGTGACAGGCTCGCGGCGGGGCGTTCCGCCGCACCCGGCGCGCGCGGGCACTCCGCCCGGCGCGCACCATTCGCAAGGAGACTCTCAGTGATGAACCGCATTCGCACCGGCCGGGCCCTGGCGCTGGCCGCGCTGGCCCTGGCGGCGCACGCCGGCACCGCCGTCGCGCAGCAGCTTCCCCCCGCGCAGCAGATCGTGGACCGGTACGTCCAGGCCATCGGCGGGCGCCCGGCGTTCGCGCGGCTGACCTCGCGCCACATGGTGGCCGAGATGTCGATGTCGGGGATGACCATGCAGATGGAGACCTTCACCGCCCGCCCCAACAAGATGGTGGCGATGGTGAGCGTGAGCGGGATGACCATCAACTCGGGGTACGACGGCCAGGTGGCGTGGACCAACTCGCCCGCCACCGGCCCGCGGCTGGTGGACGGCGCCGAGCTGAAGCAGGTGCTCGACAACGCCTCGTTCGACCGCAGCATGGACCCGGCGGCCAGCAGCACCAGCATGACCACCGTGGGCGAGC
>DASWMA010000545.1:0-6826 GCA_036399995.1 Longimicrobium sp.
GCAGGGCGGCTTCTTCCGTACGCGCGCCGGTCTCCGCCAGGGCCTGCACGGAGACGGTGAGCGCCTGGATGTCCTGGCGCAGGGCGGCGGACTGCCCGCCCTGCGCCCCGGCGTCCTGCCGGGCCAGCTCGTGCACCACCAGCATGCCGGGGGGATTGGCCCCGAACGCGGCCTGCACGCCGCCCCACTGGTTGGCCTGCGACGCGCCGAGCCCCTGCCGCTCGGCGATGGTGCGCCCCACCAGGAACGCCAGGATGGTGTCGTCGGCGGCCATGGTCTGCTCCCGCGGCTACGACATCGCGCCCGACATCATCATCACCAGCATGAGCATGGTGGTGTCCATGCCGCCGGGCTGCGCGGCGGGCTGGCCGGCCGTGGTGGTCTGCGGCTGCTGCGTGAGGATGAGCATCAGCGGAAGCATCATGTCGTTCCCCATCCCCCCGCCGCCCTTGCCCGGAGGCCCGCCCACGTTGCGCGTGAGCATCATGGGCAGCAGCGCCTGCGTGAGGTTGGTGCTGGTGGTCACCGAGGTGATCACGTCCACCTGGCCGGCCGCGGGGGCACCGGTGGGGTTGGGGGTGCTGACGATCTGGTGCTGGTCGTTCACGCTCAGCCGCGCCGTGGCGATGGTGGGGCGCGGGGGGATGAGCGAGCTGAACATGAGCGCGCTCTTGAGCGTGCGCAGGTCGGCGCTGGCCTTGGCCTGCCGCGCGGCCACGTCGCCCACGTCCTCGTTGACCACGTTGACGGCCTTGGCCAGCTGCCGGTCGCGCTGCAGGTTGGCGCTGGAGCCGGCGGGCCGCGCCGCCGGCACGGGCACGCGGCGGCCCCGGCGTCCCCGCGGACGGCGGCGGCGGCGGCGCTTGCGCCGGGCCTCGTCGAACTCCAGGTCCTCGAAGGCGGACTCCAGGTCGCTTTCGTCCCAGCCCTCGTCGTAGGCCTCGTCGAACGCTTCGTCGTAGGCCTCGTCGTATTCGTAGCCGATCACGTCACACCTCCGGTTGCGTGCGTTGAAGGGGGATCGATGACGCCCACCAGCCGCCGCTCGCGCCCGGCGCCGGCGGCGCGGCAGGCGGGGCTGACGAGCGTGCGGTACAGCCGCGGGTCGGGAACAAAGCTGCCGGGGCCGCCCATGCCGCCGCAGACCTCGCACTCCGGGTCTTCGCCCCAGCAGTCGGCGCAGGCGCCCAGGGCGGCGGCCAGGCGGTCCTGCCGCTCGCGCAGCTCTTCCAGCTCGTCGCGCATGGCGTCCATGCGGCCGCGCAGCCGGTGCACGGCGTCGCGCCGCCGCGGGTCGCCGCCACTCCACCCGGCCGGCGGGGGAAGCGCGGGCGGCGATTCTTCGTGGCCGGGGGGGCCCAGGGCGTGCGCCAGCAGGGCCCGGGTGGTGGGGTCCATCCCCTCCTGCTGGCTGACCATCTGCAGCAGGGTGGAGCGGGCGCTGGCGGCCTGCTCGCCGCCGGCCATCATCCCCAGCATCAACGGGTAGAGGTCGGTCATCTCACTCGCTCCCGGGGTTTACCGGCGCCGTCCGCGCCGGCCGCCGCCGCCGCCGCCACGCCGTCCACCGCCACCGCCGCCGCCACGCCGTCCACCGCCGCGGCCTCCCCTGGCGGGGCGCCCGGCGCGCACCGGGGCGCGGGCCGGGGCGCGGGCTGGGGCCCGGACCGCACGCCGGCGGGGCGCGGGTCCCGGGGCGGGCCCGCCGCCATCGTCCCCGCCGCCGTCGCCGCCATCGTCCCCGCCACCGTCGTCGCCGCCCGGATCGTCGTCGTCCTCATCGTACTCGTACCAGGCGTAGCCCTCGTCGTATTCGTAGCCCTCGTCGGACTCGTAGCCCTCGTCGTACTCGTAATCTTCGTCGTCTTCCCAGTCCTCGTCGTACTCGTCGTACGCCTCGTAATCCTCGTCGTACTCGTCGTACTCGGCGTATTCCAGCAGCCGCTCGTTCGCGTGCGCCATCACGCCGAGGAGACGGCGGGCGCGTGCGTCGGGGTCGGCGGGGTCCACGGCGTAGCCGCCCTCGGCCTCCATCAGGTACTCGGGGGCGCCCAGGCTCTCGCCTCGCGCGCTCTCCATCTCTTCCGCGGCGCGGGTGGCCAGCGTGCCCAGCGCGCCCAGGATGGAGCTGGTGGGGACGGCGGTCCTGCCGACGGGGACGGTGGGACGCCCCGCGCCGCCGAAGGCGCCGGCCAGCAGCGCGTGAAAGGTCTGCGGGTTGGAGAGGAGCTGGATGAGCTGCAGCGAGGCGGGGCTCGCGCCGGCCGCGGGGGCGGCACCCCCCGCCGGGGCCGCGGCGGCGAACGCGGGCGCGGCCGGGGGCGCGTGGACGGGGGGGCGCGGACGCCGTTGCGGGCCGCCTCCCTGTCGGATTCCGCCCATGGTGCCGCCGACGAGGGCGCCGCCCAGCGCGCCCCACGGCCCCAGCGCGGCGCCGGTGGTGGCGCCCTTGACGGCGCCGCTGAAGATGGCCGGCGCGCGCTGGGCCACGGTCTTGCCCACGTTCTGGAAGGCGCGCCCGAAGCCGGCCAGGAAGTTCTCGGCGTCTTCGGGCGCCATGCCGGGAAAGGCCTCGGCAAGTACGCTCTCGATGTGCGCGGGCGACATCGAGCGGTATTCCGGCGCCATCAGCACCCGCGCGATGGGATAGTCGTGCGCCATGGCAGCCTGCCAGGTGGACGGAGTTGGCCGATGCCGGGGTCCCCCGCGCCGTGCGGGGGACCGGTCTGGCGGGCAACCTAGGCGGCGGCCCCCTCACGATCCTCGCAGAACCCTCTCAGGGTCCTCTCAAAGCGCTCGGGAACCGCCTGAGAAGACCTGGTCGGCTCCGCTAACTCCTTGCTCCGTCAAGGGATGGGCATACAAAAGCAACAGAGGAACAGAGAAAAACTTCACCTCTGTTCCTCCGTTGCTCCGTGTGGGCCCATGCCTTTCCGGCTCATACCACATTACAGAGCATTCTTCCGGAGTGAAGACCCCGAAGGACATGTCTCACGCAGAGCAGCAGAGGAAGCAGAGAACAACCAATCTCCTCTGCGTTCTCTGCTGCTCTGCGTGAGATTCTTCAGTCATGGAACCGGAACGATGTCCGGCAACGTCGTATCAGTCTTCGAAGGCGTGCTGGTCGGTGAGGGTGCGCAGGGTGTGCAGGCCGCGGTGCAGCAGGCGGTGGGCGCGGCGCAGGTCGCGCTCGGCGGCCTGCAGGCGGGCCAGCGCGTCGTTGGCGGCGGTGGCGGGGGAGGGCGGGGGATGCGGCGCCTGGACGGGGGCACCGGCGCGGATGCGCTCGTAGACGGCCACGGTCTCGGGCATGGGCGCCACGTCCAGCTCTTCGCGCAGCAGGCGCTGGCAGCTGGCGTACTGCCGCAGCGCCGCGGCGCGGTTGCCGGAGCCGAAGTGGCAGTGCATGACCGCGGTATGCACGGGCTCGTTCAGCGGGTCGGCATCCAGCAGCCGCTGCCCGTGCTCCAGGGCGGCGCCCCAGTTGCGGCGCAGCAGGTGGTAGCGCATGGCCCGGAAGAGCGCGTCCAGGGCCAGCGCGCGCAGCCGGTCGCGCTCGTAGACGCACCAGTCATCGTACACCTCCTGCAGCAGGTCGCCGCGGTAGAGGGCGACGGCCTCTTCCAGCGCGCCCGCCTGCTCCGAGGTGAGCTGCTCCGGCGGACGGTGCGCGGCGGGGCGCAGAGTCTGCTCGAAGGCGGCCGTGTCCAGCAGCGTGCGGGCGTGCAGCTGGATCCCCACGGCGTCCTCTTCCACCCGCAGCGCCACGGCGTCGAGGTCCGCGGCCAGCACGCGGCGGATGCGCCACAGCTCGGTGCTGAGCTGCCGGCGCGCGGCGGCGTCGGCGTGGTCGCCCCAGAACGTGCCGGTCAGCACGTCGCGCGGGTGCATGCGCCCGGCGTGCAGGAGCAGGTAGCAGAAGACGGAGCGGGCCTTGCGCGTGGGGAACGGGGGCAGGCGGCGTCCGCCGCGGCTCAGCTCCATCGAGCCGAACAGCCGGATGCACAGCGGCTCGGCCCCCTGCGTAGCGAGGGCCGCCGGATCGAGGATGGCGAGGTCTGCAAGTGCACCCGTCATGCGCACACACGTCCCGACGGAGAGACCGATTTTCGAACCGCTCTCAAGAGGGTAGATCAGGATGTGGCAGCGGTCAAGAATGTCGTAAACCGGACGTGGCCGCGGGTGGCGGAGAGACGCTCCGCCGCGCGTGACCGGCGTCCCCCGGTGCGCGTCGTCTCCTCGCGAAAAGGCGGGACCGGTCCGGTGCTTCCGAAATCCTCCAGACGAACAGGTCTCACACAGATCCAGCGGAGTCGGCGGAGTTTGCGGGTTTGCTCGTGCCGCTCCCCCCGCTTCCACGGTGGGTCGGACGACGGCATGGCGCCCCTGTCGACGAGGCACGATCCCGTAAAGCTTCGGGAACGGCGGAGGGATGGAAGCGCGGCAGGAGCGACAGCCCATGGAACGTGCCACCGTTGCGCCGGGGAGACCGTTGTGCTTTCCTGCTGGGCGGAACGACCGCAACGACAAATCAGGAGAGCGCACATGCTACGTGCAGGGCCCCTCGGCCGGGCCGCCGCCCTGGCCATCAGCCTTGTCGCCGTCCCGGTGCTCGCGCAGCAGCCGGAAACGCCGCGGCCCTACGCGGTGGGGAATCCGCTCGGTCTGCCGGTCACCCCCACGCCCGGGCGGACGTTCGAGGCGATGTCGTCGAACGTGAAGGTGTACGGCGCCATCTTCTCGGCCGAGAGCTGCTCGTACGACGCGGAGCGCGGGGTGATCGTGGTGCCGAACCGCGGCGTTCCGCCGAGCGTGCAGACCAACGACGCCTGGGTCTCGTTCATCAACCACGACGGGTCGGTGCACACGGCGCGGTGGATCGGGGTGCAGGGCGCGGCCCAGCGGCCGGGCCTCACGCCGCCGCTGGTGCTGAACGAGCCGTTCGGCAGCGACATCGCCCGCGGCATGCTGTACGTGGCCGACCGCGACGGCGGCGCCCGCCCGGACGAGCCGAGCGTGGCGGTCATCCGCCGCTTCGACCTGCGTACCGGGGCGCCGGCCGGCGAGACCCGCGTGGAGGGCGCCCCCTGGCTCAACGACATCGAGGTCGCGGACGACGGTACGATCTACGCCACGCAGACGGGCGCATTCGGCGAAAACCCGGACCCGGCCACGTGGCGGGTGTGGAAGATCGCGCCGGACGGCGCGGCCTCGGTGTTCGTGCAGGGTGCGCCGCTCCGCCAGCCCAACGGGGTCGCCCTCGACCCGCAGGGCAACGTCGTGGTGGTCAACGTGGGCCACGACCAGGTGCTGACGTTCTCTCCGGCCGGCCGGCTGGTGAAGACCGAGACTGCGGCGCAGGCCGGCAACGACGGCCTGGTGATCATGCCCGACGGCACGAAGTACGTGAGCAGCGTGATGAACGGAGGGGTCTCTCGCATCCGCCCGGGTGCGCCCGCCGAGCTGATCGCGCGCAACATCCCGAGTGCCGCGTCGATGTGCTACGATGCTGGCGCGAACCAGCTGGTGATCCCGATGAACCCGAACAACGGCCTCGCGTTCGTGCCGCTGCGGTAGTCAGTGGGGCAGGGTTCATCGCGCACGCTGATGGCCGGCGGCGATCGTCCTGCATCTCCCTCGCCGGTGCTGCCATCCCCGAACTGCGGGGCGGCTTCACCGCGAGTCTTGGAGGAAAGGGGAGTCAGGGGGGAGAACCGCGTGAAGTTCTCCCCCTGACTCCCTTTGCTCCGATGCTCTGCGTTCATGCAGTTCAACAGGACGGGTGCACGGCGGTCGCGGCCTGCTGGCGAGCGTAAGCGATCTCGATATGTTCGTGTGATGAAGCTCGACGCTCGCCGAAACGCCGTTCGCGGCCCGAGATCCACGCGGATCGCACTGTCGCCGGGGGCGCGCGCGTGACGGAGCCGCATCCCCCACGAGCGGTGCCCCGCGTGATCTTCATGGGCGGGAACGGGCACACCGCCGGGCGGCTGGGTCCCGCCCGCCGGGCTCTCGCCGAACTCGCCGGACCCGGCGCGCGTCCGCCGTTCACGATCTTCGACGTGCCCTACCCGGGCTTCGACGGCCGCCCACGCGCGGGGAGCTTCGACGAATTCCTCACCTCAGTCGCGGAGTCGATCCGCGGCGCGCGCGACGAAGAGGGCGGACCCTCGCTCGTCTACGCGACGGGCGTCGGCGGCCTCCTCGCGCTCTGCCTCCGCGCGCGCGGCGAGCTGGGCGGGGTCCCGCTCCTGCTGCAGGCGCCCGTGCTCTGGGGCCTCGCGCGGCGCCTGATGCCGCGCGTGATGCGGATGGGGCTGGCCCAGGTGGCCCTCCGCCGTGCCTTCGCGTCGCCGCTGTTCCAGGCGCGGTTCGCTCGCAAGCACTTCCGCACGCCGCCCGGTCCCGACGTGCGCGCGCGCTTCTTCGAGGGCTACGCCCGGTGCGGCGCGCTCCCCGACTTCTTCGCGTGGCTCACGCCGGCGCTCCTGCGGCGGCTGGAGGCCGAGTTCGCGGCGCGGCCGGAGGCGCTCCGGCAGGTCACGGCCTGGTGGGGCGAGCGCGACACCATCGTGCCCGTGCGGGAGCTGGCGTGGACCGAGGCCGCGCTGGGCGCGACCTTGCCCGTGCGGCTCTTCCCGGCGTGGGGCCACTATCCGATGATCGACGATCCCCCGGGCTGGGTGAGGGCCGTTGCCGATGCCGTGGAAACCGCTGCGTAGCTTCCGGGACCCGTCGATCCCCAAGCTCGACAACCTCCGCCGCGCCCGGGCCGCCGGCATCCGCGTGCCGCCGACGTTCTGGGTCCGCGCGGCCGACGGAGCGT
>DASWMA010000546.1:0-23732 GCA_036399995.1 Longimicrobium sp.
GCCCGCCGGCCCGCCGATCCGGCGGGCCGGCGGCCGGCCTCCGCAGCGGGCTAGAGGCTCGAGTCCTCGAAGCAGACGTGCGCCACCTGCCCATCTTTCTCCACGCGGAACTGGACCCCGGGCCACCAGCCGGCCGCCGTGAAGCTGGTCTGCCGCACCGTCAGGCCGCTGCCCTGGTACTCGATGGTGTTCCCTACGGGATCGAGCTTGTAGGTCACATCGTATTCCTGCCAGCTGTCCGCCCCCCCGGGCGCGAGCCGCAGCCGGCACCGCCCATTCGCGCCGAAGTCGCACGCCTCGATGCCGAAGTATGCCTTCGAGCTGAGGAGCAGCTGGAGGGTTCCCTCGAAGCGGAACCCGTTGGGCTCGCAGCGCGCCACCTTCGCCCCGGCGCCGTAATGGTTTCCGCGCATCCAGCTGCCGTCCCTGCCGGTGGGCGACATCGTCCAGACCCCGTTGTTCCCCACCTGCATGTTCACGGGCAGGTACGCCGTCACGTCGAACACGAAGAGGGTGCGGCTCCACGTCACCAGGAACGCCGCCGTGTACTTCTGCCCGGCGGGAAGCGCCAGCTTGAGCGCCGGGTCGCACTCGGGTCCGAAGTCGTTGTCGATCTTCAGGTAGGGTTTTCCGAGCAGATCGTGCTCGACCGTCACCTTGTCGTTCACCAGCTTGCTCACGTGGCTGTTGAACACGCCCTTGGCGTACCGGCCGGCGGCGCGGCCGGCATCGGTGGGCGAGGCGAAGCGGAGGTCGCCCGAGAATTCGGCCGGGTTCACCTCCGCCGGCTTCACGGTCCATTCCGCCACCTTCGCGCGCGAGGCCGCGTCGGTGCCCTTCTTGACGTTCTCGGCATAGGTCTCGAAGCCGCTGTGGCGCCAGTCGTCCAGCCGCCCCATGGGAACGATGTTGGCGAAGTTGGCCGCGTGCATCGGCTGCGTGAGATCGGTGAAGTAATGCAGCGCCAGCCCCAGCTGGTACCCGGCGGCGAAGTAGCGGTCGTCGCTCACCGGCCGCCGCCCCCGGCGGTCGGTCAGCACCGACCCGGCGAGCAGCGCCGCGCCGGCGGAGAACCGCTGGACCTCGGTGAGTGCGGTGGCGCTCTGGAAGTTCAGGAAGTTCTTCCCGGTGTCGGGGTCGCAGAAGTGCGAGCTGAAGGTGCGGCCCAGGAACCCCTTGTACTCCGCCTTGTAGTCGGCGTCGTGCAGCCCCTCCTTCACGCCGTCCTTGAACCGGGCCACGCCCCACAGCTCCAGCAGGTTGGCGGCGTCGGGGAGCGCCGCGCGGTGGTGCGTGAGCACGGCGATGGCCGAGTCGAGCACCCACAGGTGCGTCTGGTCGTCCCACATCACGCGTCTGGTATCGTGCGGCTCCGCGGTGCCGCAGCAGTTTTCCATCTTCCCCAGCGCCTCGAACAGGGCGTCCACCGGGTGCACGGTGAACGTCTCGCCGGGCCCGGCGCTGGGCGCCACGGCCGCGAGCATGTCGCCCGCCACCGTCACGAACTGGCCACCGTGGGCGCGCAGCACCAGGAGCCGGGGAACAGCTTCCCCCCCGGCACCCGGTTTCTCTCCCGGCCCGCCTTCCGGGTCGGCCAGCGACGCGTGGAATCGCTCCCATTGGCCGACGGCCGAGCGGTTGGCCACCAGCTCCCGCCCGCCGCCTTCCTCGGCGCACACGAAGCGGTCCACGGCGATCGGCTTGAGCGTCACCACTCCGCCATCCAGCTGCTCCATCTCGAACACGTCGGCGCCGGCGGCGTCGGGAAGGTCGGCCCTGAGCACCATCCCGCCCTCCTGGGCCACGCGAACGTAGCGGCCGCCGGGGGCCTGCAGCATGAAGTACAAACGCATCTCCTTGTGGTGGGGTCATGCGGCGGCCGGGGAAGGGAGGCCGCCGGTAACGGTGGGCATCCGGGCCCGGGCGGGCTCGGACGTCTGCAAACATACGTTGCCGCCGGCGGCCCTGAAAAGCGGCCTGTCGGTGAGCAGGCCACGATCGCCGGCAGGGCCCTCCCGGGGGCCGCCCGCGTGAACGGCTCCCGCGCACTGGGCTCCGTCGCGGTGGAAGTCCGCGAAGGCGAAGCGGAGGCGGAGCGTGCGCCGTCGTACCCGCGACGCCGCGACTCCGGCCGCATTGCGAAGACACCCCCGGAACGTACGCAGTCGGAAGCTCGCGGGGATGGTCGCGCAGTGCTGATTCGTGTGATGGCCCCGGCTGGCCCGATGCGTGCAGCCCTGGAGGGCTCCCGTTGCAACTGGATTCGGACCCGAAGACCCGGCAGATCGGAGCCATGGCGCAGACCCACGAGCGCGTCCCCGTCGTCATCGTCGAATACGACCAGATCGCCCGCACCCTGGCCGAGCGCATCGCGGCCATCATCCGCGAGCGCAACGCCGAGGGGCGCCCCGCGGTGCTGGGGCTGGCCACCGGCAGCACCCCCATCGGCATCTACCGCGAGCTGATCCGGCTGCACCGCGACGAAGGGCTCGACTTCAGCAACGTGGTCACCTTCAACCTCGACGAATACTACCCGATGGCCCCGGACAGCATCCACAGCTACGTCCGGTACATGTGGGAGAACCTGTTCGACCACATCAACGTCCCCCGCGAGAACGTCCACATCCCCGCCGGCGACGTGCCGCGCGAGAAGGTGGAGGAGTTCTGCGCCTGGTACGAGCAGGCCATCAAGGAGGCCGGCGGGATCGACTTCCAGATCCTGGGGGTGGGGAAGACGGGGCACATCGGCTTCAACGAGCCGGGCTCGGGGGTGCAGAGCCGCACCCGGCTGATCGCGCTCGACACGGTGACCCGCCGCGACGCCGCGGCCGACTTCTTCGGCGAAGACAACGTGCCGATGGAGGCGATCACCATGGGCGTGGCCAGCATCCTCGACGCGCGGGAGATCGCGCTGGTGGCCACCGGCGAGCACAAGGCCGCCATCGTGCGCCGCGCGGTGGAGGGCGAGCCCGACCCCGACGTGGCCGCCACCTACCTGCAGAACCACCCCGACGCCACCTTCTACCTGGACCCGGCCGCCGCCGCCGAGCTCACGCGCATCAAGACGCCGTGGGTCGTCGGCGAGGTGCATTGGGACCGGAAGCTCGAGACCGAGGCGGTGATCTGGCTCAGCCAGCAGACGGGGAAGAGCATCCTGAAGCTGGACAACGACGACTACCGCGAGCACCACCTGTCGAGCCTGCTGGCCCGCTACGGCAGCTCGGGGCCGCTGAACGGCGAGATCTTCAACGCGCTGCTCAGCAAGGTGCGCGGGCGCAGCCGGCTGCCGCGGGGGAAGCGGATCATCGTGTTCAGCCCGCACCCCGACGACGACGTGATCTCGATGGGCGGCATCCTCAACAAGCTGCACCAGAACGAGAACGAGATCGTGGTGGCGTACCAGACCTCGGGGAACATCGCGGTGTTCGACCACGAGGTGCGGCGCTACATCGACTGGCTGCGCCGCTTCAGCCGCGACTTCAACGTGGGCGACGGCAAGGTGGACGAGCTGTCGGGGCGGATCGAGCAGTTCCTCGACAGCAAGCACCCCGGCCAGGTGGACATCGACGAGGTGCTCACCATCAAGCGCCGCATCCGCGAGGCCGAGGCGGTCAGCGGGATCGAGACCTTCGGGATGCGCCGCGAGCAGGCGTGCTTCCTGAACCTCCCCTTCTACCAGACGGGGAAGGTGCGCAAGGACCCGATCGGCCCCGAAGACGTGCGCATCACGCTGGAGCTGATCGAGCAGCAGCGCCCCGAGATCGTGTTCGTGGCCGGCGACCTGAGCGACCCGCACGGCACCCACCGCATGTGCCTCGAGGCGGTGCACCGCGCGCTGGAGGAGTACAGCGGTGAGGAGCCCGAGATCTGGTACTACCGCGGCGCCTGGCAGGAGTGGCCGGTGAGCGAGGCCGACGTCCTCGTCCCGCTCAGCGAGGAAGAGCTGCGGGTGAAGATCCTGGCCATCTACAAGCACCAGAGCCAGAAGGACAAGGCGCCGTTCCCGGGGCAGGACGACCGCGAGTTCTGGCAGCGCGTGGAAGAGCGCAACGCCGGCACCGCCCAGATCGTGGACCGGCTGGGGCTGCCGGAGTACTTCGCGATGGAGGCCTACGTGGTGCGCCGTGGCGGAAAGCCGGTGGAGCAGCCGCTGCTGTCCACCGCCGAGCTGGCCCAGCCGCCGCAGCGCCGCCGCAAGACCGACTTCCCCGCGTGGGGCGCGAGCGGCCAGCCGCGCCGCGAAGGCCAGTCCGACGCGGTGGGCGAGGTGGGCGGGCAGACCGTAGGGGCCGGCAGATGACGGTGTTCGCGGGGCTCGACGGCGGCGGCACCCGGACCACGCTGGCGCTGGCCGACGACGACGGGCGCGAGCTGCTGCGCCGCGTGGGCCCCGCCGGGCTGGTGGACCCGCGCGACCCCGCGGCCACCGCCGCGATGCTCGCGTCGCTGGTGCGCGAGGGCCTGGCCGAGGCGGGGGTGGGCGAGAAGCCCGTGTCGCTCTGCGCCGGGCTGGCCGGGGTGGGGAACGAGAACGAGCGGCGCCAGGTGGAGGCGGCGCTGGGCGCGAGCGGCGTGGCCGAGCGCGTGCACATCGTGACCGACGGCGAGATCGCGCTGGAGGGGGCGCTGGGCGGCGGCGCGGGCATCCTGCTGATCGCCGGCACCGGGAGCGTGGGCTACGCCCGCGGCGCCAGCGGGCGGGTGGAGCGCTGCGGCGGGTGGGGGATGATCGTGGGCGACGAAGGGAGCGCGTGGAGCCTGGGCCGCAACGGCCTGGTCGCCGCGCTGCGCGCCGCGGACGGGCGCGGGCCGCACACCTCGCTCCTTCCGCACTTCCTGCAGCTGCTGGAGCTGGGCGGCCCCGAGGCGATCCCGCCGTGGGTGGGGCGCGCCGAGAAGGCCGCCGTGGCCGCGCTGGCGATCCACGTGATCGACGCGGCCGAGGCGGGCGACGCGGTGGCGGTGGGGCTGATGGAGCACGAGGCGCGCGAGCTGGCCAGCCACGCCGTGGCGCTGGCGCGGCGGCTGGAGCCGTGGGCGGGCGCCGTCCCCATCGTCTTCCACGGCGGCACCCTGGGCGCCGGCTTCTACGCCGCCGCAGTCACCCGCGCGCTGAACGAGGCCGACTACACCTTCGAGGTGCGCCCCGGCGTTGCCGACGCCGTGGCCGGCGCGCTCAGCTACGCCCGCCGGATGCTGGAGGGCGCGGGGCGGGCGTAAGCGTGAGGCCCGCAACAGGTACGAACGAGAAGAGGCCGCCTGATGCGCGGCCTCTTCTCGTTTCCAGCGGCGAGTCCTCGCCGCTCATGATTCCACGTCGACTCCGAGGTGGTCGAGGATTCCATCGTGCACGCGGTCCCTGGCCCAGCGATCCGCGAGAGATCCGGCGCGCTGCAGGAGGCGACGTTTCGAGATGGAGCGGATGTGGTGCGGAAGCGCCAGCGGCGTAAGGCCGTTGGGAATGATCCCTCGTGGGAGCAATACCTCGAACAGCTTGGGCGACCTGCCCTTCCCCTCCAGCTTCGTGAGGGGCACCACCGTCACGGTGCCGAACAACGCGTTCGCGTCGTCGTTCGACACGACGAGCACGGGCCGGCGCTCGCCGGCCTGCTCGGTTCCGACGTGCGGTTCGAGATCAGCCCAGAAGATCTCCCACTGGTAGACGGGGCCGACGTGCGCCATCACGGACGAGCGGCGAAGCGGGGTTCGAGACCGTCGCCTACCGTCACGTCGAAGGCGCGGTCGATTTCGGCCATCTCGGCAAGGTACGCAGGATCGTTGGCGGCTTCGCGATATGCCTGGCGCAACCGCTCCTTCCGGGAGCCCGCTGGATCCGTGCGAACACGCCTGCGGCTCAGAAGCGCCGCCGCCAGCGCGCCGCTGAGCGCGGCAACCGCGATCTTCACAAGGTTCATGTTCTTCCTGGACCTGTTCGTGGGGACGCTTGACCACATTTCCCGCGCACGCAACAGCTCTTCGGCCTCACGACGCGCCCGCATCTCGCGGACGAGCGCCATGAATCGCCGGCGCTGGGGCGTGTCCTCCGGCCCGCGGGCCATCTCTTCGCGAACCTCGCGCGATCCCTCGAATGATAGCAGTGGCGTGCTTCTGATTCCCATCGCCGGGTCCTGCTGAGTTGGGGTTGATCACGCGACCATGGTTGAACAGTGGTGTGCAGAACGGCTCTCGTCAAGGATGTCGGATCGCGCAACCGTTTGCCAGACGTGAGTTTAGCCGCTCTCATTCCGCCAGCGTGGGTACACGCAGGGTAAGTCGATGTCATTGCCGCTCCATTAACCCATCCCCCTCCAGGTTGACGCACCCAACCGGGTATGCCATAATTTTGGCACCCAGTCCGTGGTCCCACCTCCAGCACCCCGCCAGGATGTCTTCACCGTCGCCCCTCGCGGACCTCAGCCGGCGCGAGCGCCAGATCATGGACGTGCTGTTCCGGATGGGGCGGGCCACCGCGGCGCAGGTGCACGAGCGGCTTCCCGACGCGCCCAGCCTGACGGCCGTGCGCACCATGCTGCGCATATTGGAAGACAGGGGGCACGTGACGCACGAGAAGGACGGGCCGCGCCACGTCTACCTTCCCGCCGTGCCGCGCGACTCGGCGCAGCGCTCGGCGGTGGCGCACCTGCTGGGCACCTTCTTCGGCGGGTCGCCCAAGGCGGCGGTCGCGGCGCTGCTGGACCTGTCGGAGCGCCCGCTCACCGCCAGCGAGCGCGACGAGCTGGTGGAGATGATCCAGCGCCGGCGCGAGGAGGGCCGGTGAACCCCTGGATGGCGCTGGACCCCGTCTGGAGCCCGGAGTGGCTGTGGCTGACGTACGCCACCGCGCTGCGGGCGTCGGTGGTGCTGGCGGTGGTGGCCGCCGCGGCGCTGCTGCTGCGGCGCGCGCCCGCGCCGGTCCGGGCGCTGCTGTGGGTGACGGCGCTCCTGGCGCTCCTTCCGCTGCCGGTCGTCCGCGCACTGCCGCTGTACTGGACCGCGCGCGTGGTGCCCGCGCCGCTCGCCTCGCCGATGGTGGCGATCGGCACGACGATGGTGGAGCAGAGCGCGCCGGGCGCCGTGCCGATGCCGTGGACCAGCGTGGCGGGGCTGGTGTGGCTCGCCGGCGCGGCCCTGGTGCTGCTGCGGCTTGCGTGGGCTGCCGGGGTGGCCGCCAGGATCGGGCGCCGCGCCCACGCCGTCACCGATCCCGCGTGGCTGGCGATGCTGGCGGATACGCGCGCGGCCGTCGGGCTGCGGCGCCCCGTGCGCCTGCTTCGCGCGAAAGCGGCGGGGTCGCCGATCACCTGGGGCACGCTGCGGCCCGCCGTGCTCCTCCCCGCAGATGCGGACGCGTGGCCGCCGGAGCACCGCCGCGCCGTGCTGCTGCACGAGCTTGCGCACGTGCGGCGGCTGGACTGCCTGGCCGCGCTGGTGGCGCACGTCACCTGCGCGCTCTGGTGGTTCCATCCGGGCGCGTGGTGGGCGGCGGCGCGGCTGGCGGCGGAGCGCGAGCGTGCCTGCGACCATCGCGTGCTGGCCGCCGGCGTGCGCCCGTCGGACTACGCGGAGTGCCTGCTGGCCATCGCCGACCGGGCGCGCGGGCGCGCACACCCGGCGCTGGCGGCGGGGCTGTTCCGCCGCTCGGAGCTGAGCGCGCGGGTGCGGGCGATCCTCCAGTCCCCCGCGCCGGCTCCTTCGCGCCGGCTGCGCGTCGCGGGGCTCGCGGTGGCGGCGGGCGGCGCGGCCGTGATGCTGGCCGTGGGGTCGATGCGGCTGTCGCCACGCGGCGACGTGCTGTGGGCCGCCTTCGGCTCGCCCGAGTGGTCCACCCGTGCCTACGCCGCCGAGAGCATCGCGCGCTTCGGAGAGCCCGGCTCCGTGGCCGCGCTGAACGCGGCGCTCGAGCGCGAGCCGCACCCCGGCGTGCACGCCATGGCGCGCTATGGCACGCGCCTCCGCGCCCTGTCATCCCCCCGCCCGCGCTGAGCGGGGACGTCTCGTCCGTCGACTTCCGCCGATGGAGTCCCGCTCACCGCGTGCGGGGCTTTCCATCGATCCAAGGTGCCAAAATTTTGGCTCCACCTCCAACCACATACGGGCAACGATGAACGATTTGAAACACGCTCGCCGTCTGGTCATCCGGCTCGCGGCGGCGCTCGCGATTGTCGCGCCGATGCCCGCGATGGCGCAGGCGCCGGAGGGGCCGCTGTGGGACTCGTACAGCCGCGCGCTCGCCGTCTTCCGGCAGGGGGTGCAGGCGCACGGCGGGGCGGAAGCCATCCAGCGCCTCACGCAGGTCTCGTTTCGCTGGGAGGGGCAGGATTACGCGCCCACGCAGGGCCGCGTTCCGTCCGCCGCGTTCGACACCACCGGCAACGGCCGCGGGAACGTGCAGGAGGTGCAGATCGACTTCGCGCGGAACCGCTACACCGTCTTTCGCGAGGCGCCGTTCCCCGGCGGCTACCTGAACACCTTCCGGATGGCGGGGGACGGGAAGCACTTCCTCTTCAACAACGCCAGCGCCGCGCGCGGGATGGGCGGCACCACCTACCAGCGCGACACCACCGGGGCGGCCGCGCGGCGGAACCTGGCGCAGGCGGCGGCGAACATGCCGGTGCTGCTGCTGCGTACGGCGCTGGGCCGCATCTCCACGCTGCGGTACCTGGGCGAGCACACGGTGGGAGGACGGCGGGAAGAGGCGATCACCTTCACCACGGCCGAGGGCGACCCCGTCACCCTGTACTTCGACGCAGGCACGCACCTGCTGACCCGCCGCGAAGACATGGGGCTGGGCGCGCTGGGCGACGAGGTGGACGTGGTGCGCTTCGGCGACTACCGCACCGAGGCTGGGCTGGCGGTGCCGGGGACGATGGAGATGCGGTGGAACGGGATCCTCACCGGGCGGCACCGGCTGGCCCGCTTCGCGCCGGTGGCGGAGATCCCCGACTCGCTGCTGCGGCCGCCGGCCGGGTTCACCGAGGCGCAGCCGGGCGGCCCGCCCGCGGCGGTGCAGGTGGCGGAGGGCGTGTACTACATCGAGCGGATCGGCGGGGGGTACCGGATGCTGGTGGTGGACACCGACGAGGGGCTGCTGGCCGTGGACGCGCCGCTCTCGCCCGAGGCCACGGCGCAGGCGCTCGCGCTGATCGAGCGCACCTTTCCCGGCCGGCCGCTGCGGTACGTGGCGATCACGCACCACCACGCCGACCACGTGGGCGGGATCCCGGCGTTCGCGGCGCGCGGCGCCACCGTGCTGGCCGCCGCGGGGAGCGAGGGGTACCTGGGGCGGATGGCCACGGTGCGGCGCACCATTGGCCGCATCGCCGCGCCGGAGCCGGTGCCGGCGGTGCGGATCGAGGCGGTGCGCGGCCGGCGCACCATCGGCCGGGGCGCGCGGCGGGTGGAGGTGATCGAGGTGAGCCCCACCTCGCACGCGTCGTCGATGCTGGTGGTGTACCTCCCCGAGCAGAAGCTCCTCTTCCAGGGCGACCTGCTCCGCATCAACCGCGAAGGCGGCCCCGTAGTCTCCCCCGAAGCTACGCGCGACCTGCAGCGCATCATCCAGCAGTTCGGCCTCGACGTCCGCTCGATCGGCGCGGTGCACGGCGAGAACGGCACCCCCGACGACCTGCGGACGGCACTCGCGCGGGGATCCTCCACCCCCTGACCGCAGCCGTCAGACGAAGGCACGGAGGCACCGGGAATCCTCCGCGGTTCCTCCGTGTCTCTGTGCCTCTGTGTGACACTGCAGTTCAAGGAAGCCTGGAACGAAGCGGCGGCCGCACTCCGAGCGAGTGCGGCCGCCGTCTCCATCAGGTCGGGGACGAAGGGCCCGTGCAGGCTGTCCCCTGTCCCCTGTCCCCTGTCCCCTCTTCCCTAGCTTTCCGCCCCTTCGTCCCCCGCCTCGTCCACGTCTTCCTTCGCGGCGCGCAGGTACTCGCCGAGCGCGGCGGGCGACAGGTTGGCCAGCTGGCGCAGGATGTCGGCCGTCTGGTCCACCAGCGAGGCCTTCTCGTCGCGCGTCAGCTCGTCGTCGAAGTCGAACACCCAGGGCTCCTGCTCGTCCTCGTCGGTGCTGGTGGGGTCGATGCCGGCCAGCGAGTGGAACACCAGCGTCACCCCCAGCCCCGTGGGCTCGTCCTCGTACGGGCTGATCTCGGCCTCGGCCAGGTACATCTGCCCCCCGTCCTCGAAGATCCGGAAGCCCACCGCCATCCCCGTGATCTCTTCGGCGCCGCCGTGCGCGTGCGCGTGATCGTGATCCGTCATCCCCATTCTCCCGGCTGTCAGTCTTGAAAGGAAACCCGCCACACCTGCCACGGCGGAAAGATACGCCCGCGTCCGCGCCGCCGTAACCCGCCCGCGCTGTCTTCATCTTCCGGGCCACCCTCCCGCGCCAGCGGCGGCACACGCCGTTCCGCTCCTGGCCGCTCAGGCGTCTTCGCGCGGACAACGTGGACGGCGTATCTTGGCGCGCACCCTCACCACTGAACCCATCCAGCCCGGAGATCTGGACGTGGAGGCCTACATCTGCACGCAGTGCGCTACCCAGTACGCCCCCAGCGAGGCGCCGCCGGAGAGCTGCCCGGTGTGCGTGGACGAGCGGCAGTACGTGAACCCGGCGGGGCAGCAGTGGACCACGCACGCGCGGCTGAAGCGCACGCACCGCAACGGTGTGCGCACCGAGGGGCCGGGAGTGATCGGGATCGGCGTGGATCCGCAGATCGCCATCGGCCAGCGGGCGCTGCTGGTACGCGGGGCGGTGGGAAACGTGCTGTGGGACTGCGTTCCGCTGCTGGACGACGCGCTGGGTGAGATGATCGACGGAATGGGCGGGCTGCACGCCATCGCCATCTCGCACCCGCACTTCCACAGCTCGATGGTGGATTGGGCGCACGCTTTCGGCTGCCCGGTGTACGTGCATGCCGACAACCGCGAGTGGGTGATGCGCCCCGACCCGTCGGTCCGCTTCTGGGAGGGCGAGACGATGGAGCTGGGCGGCGGGATCACGCTGGTGCGCTGCGGCGGCCACTTTCCGGGCTCGGCCGTGCTGCACCACGCGAGGGACGGCGGCGAGATCTTCACGGGCGACACCTTCTACGTGAACCCCGACCGCAGCACGGTGGCGATGATGTACAGCTTTCCCAACCACGTGCCCCTGTCGGCGGCCACCGCGCGGCGCGTGGCGGGCGCGGTGGAGCTGTTCGAGTTCGGACGCATCTACGGCGCGTGGTGGGGAGCGGTGATCGGGGATGACGGCAAGGACACGATTCGCCGTTCGGCCCAGCGGTACGCGGCGGCGATCGAAGGGATATACGATCCGTGAGGGATGACAACCTGGCCCGGCGGCTGGACGCGCCGGCGCCTTTGACGGTGGTGGAGACGCCGGCTGCACCCGCGCCGCGCGCCGGGATGGCGCAGGTGTACACGGCGCTGGTGCTGGTGCAGGTCTTCTTCAGCGCGCTGCCGGTGGCGGTGAAGCTGGCGGTGCGCGACCTGAGCAGCCCCGCGCTGGCGCTGATCCGGGTGGCGGGGGCGGCGCTGCTGTTCCACGTGCTGCACCGCGCGCTGGTGCGCGAGCGCATCCGCGACCGGCGCGACTACCTGCTGCTGGCGGTGTACGCGGTGTTCGGGGTGATCCTGAACCAGATCCTGTACATCACCGCGCTCACGCTGACCACGGCCACGGCGGCGCAGACGCTGGTGGCGGCGGGCCCGGCCATCACGCTGCTGGCGGCGATCGTGGCGCGGAAGGAGACCGCCACCCCGCTCAAGTGGCTGGGGATCGCGGTGGCGGCGGCGGGCGCGGTGTGGCTGGTGGGGGTGGGCGCGCGCACGGGCAACATGCTGGGGAACCTGCTGGCGCTGCTGAACGTGACGGCGTACAGCATCTACCTGGTGATCTCGCGCGGGCTGCTGCGCAAGTACGACGCGCTCACGGTGATCACCTGGGTGTTCACCTTCGGCGCCATCGGGATGCTGCCGTGGGGGCTGGTGCCGCTGGCCCGGCAGATCGGCGGCGTGCCGGCGGCGGGGTGGGCGTGCATCGCCTTCATCATCCTGCTGCCCACGGTGGCCGCGTACTGGCTGAACGTGTACGCGCTGAAGCGGGTGGAGTCGAGCGTGGTGTCGGTGTTCGTGTACCTGCAGCCGGTGCTCACGGCGCTGATCGCCATCCCCGTGCTGGGCGAGCAGGTGTCGCCGCGGCTGATCCCGGCGGCGCTGCTGATCTTCGCCGGCGTGGGGATCACCCTGTGGGAGGGCCGCCGCGAACGGCTGAGGAAGGGCGGCGCCCCTTCGCCGGCGGAGCAGGAGATGGTGGAGGCATAGGGAGGAAAGCGCCGTCGGGACGGGCTGCGCCGCATTCCACCGCCCCCACGGCGGGTTGAAACCCGCCGCTGATCACGGAAAGTCCGCCTTCGCGGACTGCGGGCGGGCATCTTCCCGTCAGGTAGGATCCGATCGCCCAAAGCATCGAGGCCCCGCCTCCCTCACCGGGAGCGGGGCCTCGCGCTGCATGGATCGACCACCGGCCACACTCCGCCCCGCGCACCGTCATCGATGCGGCGCCGAAGCCGGTAGTCCGCGAAGGCGGACTTCGTGTGGTTGTTGCAGCGAATTCATTCGCCCTGGTTCGGGGCCCACACCCGGCTCACCCCCAGCCCTGGCCTGGGAGTCTGGCCCACATCCGGCCCACCCCACCCCCGGCCCGGGAGCCGGACCCTACGTCCGGCTCACCCCCAGCCCCGGCTCGTCGCTGAAGCGCATTCGTCCGTCGCTCTCCAGGCCGGGGCCGGAGAACGGGTCCTCGGCCAGCAGCGCGGCGCCGTCCAGGTCCACGTAGTCCACCAGCGGGGTGACGGGGACGGCGGCGGCGATGCCCAGGGTGCTCTCCACCATGCAGCCGATCATCACGCTCATCCCGTGCGCGCGGGCCGCGTGGACGATGCGGATCGCCTCGCGCAGGCTGCCGCACTTGGCCAGCTTGATGTTCACGCCGTCCACCACCCCCGCCAGCTTCGCCACGTCTGCCGCCGTCTTGCAGCTTTCGTCGGCGATGATGGGGAGGCGCGAGCGCTTGCGGACGAGACGCAGCCCCTCGAGGTCGCCGGGCGGGAGCGGCTGCTCCACGAACTCCACGCCGAAGTCTTCGAGCATGGGGATCTGGCGGATCGCCTCCTTGGCGGTCCACGCGGTGTTGGCATCCACGCGCAGCGTCTTCTCGGGCGCCTCGTCGCGGATCATCTGCAGCACCTCGCGGTCGTGCGGCGAGCCCACCTTGATCTTGAGGATGTCGTAGCCCGCCGCCTCGCGCACCTTCTGCCGCATCACGTCGGGGGTGTCGATGCCGATGGTGAAGCTCGACCTGGGCGCCGCCTGGGGGTCGAGCCCCCACAGCTTCCACACCGGCACGCCCAGCTTCTTCCCCACCAGATCGTGCAGCGCGGCGCTGATGGCCACCCGCGCCGCCGGGTTGCGGCCGATGGAGTGCGCCAGCGCCGTCTCGATCCGCTCCAGCGCGAACACGTCGCCGTCGGCGGCCTTCTCGAGCGCGGCGGAAAGGCGGGGGAGGATGGCGGCCACCGTCTCGGCCGTCTCGCCGTAGAACGGCGTCGCGGGCGCCTCGCCCCATCCCTCGAGCCCGTCGTCTTCGATGCGCACCCACACCGCCTGCCGCACGGGCGGCGCCGTCTCGCGCGCGATGTTGAAGGCGTGGCGGGTGCGGAGGTCGATCGTTTCGAAGGTCAGCTTCATTCGGGCGAGTGCGAGAGTGCGAAAGTGCGAGAGTGCGAAAGTGGAACGGCGAACAGGTGCGCCAGTGCGTGAGTGCGCGAGTGCGTCTGCTTCAGTTCCTGGCGCTGAGGTCAGGGCGCCGTTGAACCGCGAAGGCGGACTGCGTGCCGTTGTAGCCGCGAGTTCACTCGCATATTCCTACCACGGTACCTTCCATCTACGCCGACCCGAACAGCCTCTCAGCGCGCCGGCCTCAGTGGTGCGCGTCCACCGGCCTCGCGTGCGGGACCGCGGCGGGCACGGCCGGCTCGACGGGCGGCGGCGGGACCATCGCCACGAAATCGTACGGGGGCCAGGGGCCGGTCAGGTCCAGGTCCAGCGCGGTGTTCAGGGCGGACAGCTGGTCCACGCGGTCGCGGAACGTCTCGCTGGCGGCGCGCTCCACCAGGAACGCGGCCGAAAGCACGCGCGGGTTCTCGCGCGGGAAGGGGACCGCGGCCCGAGCCAGGCGCCGCAGCTCGGCGTAGATGTGCGTGGCCAGGTCCAGCGCGCGCGTCTCGGAAAAGCCGGGCTCCGCCAGCCCCACATGCAGCCGGAACTCCCACCGCCCGCGCACCCGCGCCAGCGCGCTGCGCAGCGCCGTGTAGCTGGCCTCCAAAAAGGCCAGCACCTCGGCGTCGTCGGCGAACACCGCGCCGCAGGGCGCGGGGATCACGTCGCCCGCCAGCAGTGCGCGGTGCACCTCCCAGTGGCGCGCCGTCACGTGCAGCGCGTCGCTGTCGGCGCCGGCCGGCGGGGCGGGGGCCACCAGCGCCGCCACGTCTTCGTGCAGCACCAGCCGCGCGCCCAGCTTGGGGTCCACCGGGTCCCACACGGGGTCGTCCAGGTCGGCCGGGAGCACGGCCAGCAGCGACAGGCCGCGCGGCATGCGCCGCCGCTCCGCGCGCTGCGTGGCGGCCTCGCTGAAGGGAGAGGTCACCTCGCGGCGCGGGCGCGGCTCTTCGGACGACGGCGGCGGGATGGGGGGGCGGTCGTCGCTCACGCGAACGGGTTCTCCCTGAGCAGCGGGTAAAGGGCGCGCTGGGGGTCGGCCGTGGTCACCTCGGGGCCGCCGGCGCCCATGTACATGTCCACCTCGGTGCGGAAGCCCACGTCGCCGGGAAGGTAGATCCCGGGCTCGATGGAGAAGCCCACGCCGCGGATCAGCGTGCGCGTGTCCTTCGTCTCCAGGTTGTCGATGTTGGGCCCCGAGCCGTGCAGGTCGCGGTCGATGGAGTGCCCGGTGCGGTGGATGAAGTTGGGGCCGTAGCCGCCCGCTTCCACCACCGCGCGCGACACGTCGTCCACCTCGTAGCCGCGCACCGCGTGCCCCGCCGCCGCGCGCTCCTGCACGTAGCGGATCGCGGCGTCGCGCGCGTTCGCCAGCACGCCGAAGATCCCGGCCAGCCGGTCGGGCACGGTCTCGCCCACGTAGCCCATCCACGTCTGGTCGGCGTAGACCGCGGCGTCGTTCTCCTTCCCCCACAGGTCGATCAGCAGCAGGTCGCCCTCGCGGATCTCGGCGTGCGCGTCGGCGGTGGCGGCGTAGTGCGGGTTGGCGGCGTTGGCGTTCACGGCGATGTCGGCGTCCGTGCCCGTCTTCAGCCCGCGGCGGGTCAGCTCGTCGCGCACCCAGTTGCGCGTGTCCCACTCGCTGGCGCGGCCGCCGGCGCGGATCGTGTCCACCACGCGGCGGAAGGCGTCGTGCGCCACCTCGCGCACGATCACCGCGGCGCGGCGGTGGCTGGCCTCGCCCTCGGCGCTCCAGCGCGAGTAGAAGGCGCTCACCAGGTCGCCCGAGGTGCCCACCTCGGCGCCGGCCGAGCGGATCAGCTCCACCACGCCGGCGGGCACGCGGTCCACGTACGGCACCGCGTCGCCGGGCGCGAACTCCATCGCCACGCGCTTGCCGCCGACCACTTCGGCCAGCACGCCGTCGAGCTCGCGCCAGGCGGAGTACTGGCGGTTCTCACCCTCCCAGGTGCTCCACGGCTGCTGCTCGATGCGGTGGGTGATGGCCACGGGGCGGCCCTCCACCGGCAGCCACACGAAGTAGCGCCGCGTCATCGCGGGCAGCCCCAGCAGCCGCGAGGCCACGAGGTTGTTGTCGCGGAAGTTGTACAGCAGCCACCCGTCGAACCCCAGCTCGCGCGCCTGCTCGCGCACCGCCTCGATGGTCTCGGCCGGCAGGGAGACGGTTTCTTCGACAACGGCCATCAGCGTTCCAATCCTCTGTCCGTGGTATTCCGATCAACAAAGGCGATTTCGGGAAAGACGCCGGCTCACGAATCGATGCGCAAAGATGCGAATCACAGATACGTGGCGCGAATATGCGACTGAAGTCGCGGCTACAACCGCACGCAGTCCGCCTTCGCGGACTTCAACGCCCACACCGTGCGCCGTCCGCACCTTCGCACCTTCGCACCTTCGCACCTTCGCACCGCCCGTCACACCGCATCCGGCGCCCAGCGCGTCCCCTTGATCATGGTCAGCCCCAGCACGCGCTCGCGGGTGAGCAGGCGATGGATCTCGCGCTCGCGCACCAGCGCGCCGCGCACGCCGCGCCATCCCCAGCGTTTGAGGGCGCGGCGCAAGATGCCGAGCTTCTCGCGGAAGGTGAAGATCTCGGCGAAGTCGGGGAAGGGGCCGCCCGCGCTGGGCCGGAAGGGCGACGGCGCGTCGGACCAGTCTTCCACCGTGAGCTCCACCACCCCCGCGTCGCGCAGCAGCTGCTTCCACTCCACCAATATCATCGGGCGCGCGCCCAGGTGCGCCACCAGCACCTCGCGCCGCGCCGGGTCCACGTTGCCGGTCCAGATCAGCTGCACCAGCACCACGCACCCCATCGGCTTGGTCACGCGCGCCAGCTCGCTCACCGCGCGCGCCGGGTCGGCCGAGCCGGCCAGCCCCATCTCGCCGATCGCCACGTCGAAGATCCCGTCGCGGAAGGGCAGGTCGTCGAGCGGGGCGGTGTCGAAGCTCACGCGCCCCTCGATCTCGGCGGCGCGCGCGCGGCGCTCGGCCTCGGCGACGAGCGTGCTGTCGGGGTCCACGCCCACGCAGGCGGCGCCGTAGTTCTGCGCCAGGAAACTGGTGGTCACCCCGCGCCCGCAGGCGGCGTCGAGCACCTCCATCCCCTCGTGCATGTCCACCAGCGTGGCGATGCGCCGGAACAGCTCCTGGCCGCCGGGTGGAAACACCACCTCGCGGCTGAGCCGCACCAGGTCCAGCATCGACGGCGCGGACTGCCGGTCGGGCGGAAGCTGGAACACGTCCGGCGGGGGCTGCGACATGGGGATGGAGTATAGGCGGCGGGGGCGGGGCGCGCTACGCGGGGCGGGGGAACGGGTGCGGACGTCCGCCTGCACGGCGGGTTGAAACCCGCCGCTGGAAGGTCGGGAAGTCCGCCTTCGCGGACTGCGGCGTCGGCATCCGTGCATTTCAGCAGAGATGATCGGACGCGGCGGTGGTGGCCGTGTCGCCGTGTCCGCCGCACCCTGGCACCCTGCACCTTCGCCTCGTTGGATCTCTCCCGCCGGACGGATCGCAAGGTCACACCGCCGGCAGCCCCGCCAGCGCGCGCAGGTGCTGCACCACGGCCGCCGCGACGGCGTTCTGCTCGTAGCCGCCCTCCAGCACCGACACCAGGCGGCCGCCGCAGCGGGCGTCGGCCCATTCGCGCAGGTGCAGCGTCAGGTCGTACACCTCTCGCGGGGTGACGGCCAGGCCGCCCTGCGGGTCGCCGGCCAGGATGTCGAACCCGGCCGACAGCAGCACGAAGTCCGGCGAGTCGCCGGCGGGGATGCCGTCGAGCAGCGTCCGCATCGCCCGGCCGAGCTCCGCGCCGTCCGCGCCCGCGGGGAGGGCGGCGTCGTGCGCGTGCGGCTCGGCGGCGGCGGGCTGCTGCTGGTGGACGGAGATCACCCCCACGCCGGGGTCGCCCGCAAGGCACGCGCGGATGGCGTCCGCCGGCCGCGCGCCCCACGCCACCACCAGCACGCGCGCGGAGCTGTGCGCCTGCCGCAGGTGCCGCGCGGCCACGGCCACGCTGTTGAACAGCGAGAACTCGCCGGGCTCGTCGGGCAGGGCGCCCCGGCCCGGGGGCCGCGCGGGGGCGAAGGCGTTGCGCGCCTCGCCACGGATCACCACGTCGGCGGCGGTCATGGCGCACCCCGCCGCCGCCAGCGCCGCGTCCCAGCTGGCGCCGGAGACGGGCACGCCGCCCAGCTCCAGCGGCCGCCCCTCGGCCGCCGCGGCGATGGCGGTGCGGCGCACGTCGTCGACGTAGCGCTGGGTGTGCACGCGGCGCAGGTCGGCCTCGGCGGCGTGAGCGCCCTGCGCCTGCAGCAGCGGCTCCCACAGCGCCACCATGTCGCGGTACACGGCGCGGGTGATGGCCGGCAGCCGCCCCTGGTGGTCCGGATGGTTCCACCCGGTGTCATGCCGCGAGCAGTCCTCGTGGCTCACGAACGCCGTGACCTTCAAGCCGCTTCCTCCGTTCATTCCTGGTGCGCGCCGGAATGCGTCAGTCTACCACGCGCCGCCCCCGCCCGCGACGGTGCGGGAGACGAACGGCGAACGAGAAGAGCCGCCTCCCGGGTGAAGGAAGGCGGCTCTTCTTGTGATTCAGGAGCGGTCACCCCAATTCCGCAACGCGTTGCCGATACGACGCCACGAGCGATTGGTCGATGTCGGACAACGAGTCGGTCTCGATCACCTGCGCGCCCTCACCCGCAAACTCGAACCGGAACCGCGGACCGCGGCCCTCGCGGAAGTTGAACAGCCGGCCTTTCCGCTCCTGCTTGTAGAACACGCAGAAGACCGTCTTGTGATCCACCGGCCGGACGTGTGCCAAGTTTGCGAAGAGCGTTTCGTCTCCCGAGATCAGGAACGGGAGCCGGGTCCGCACGTAGTCGTAAACCTGCAATTCCGTCTCGGTGGTGACCACCCCCGTCTCGATGCCCGCCGGAGGCGATGCTTCCGGCTCACCGACGGGAATCGTAGCCGCAGGAGCTGCCTCCGGCCGCATCTTCACCAAGTCTTTCCGCTCCGCAAATCCCACCCGCTCGAGGATCTTTCGATCCAGAAGGAGTTCCGCGGCGTCGCGGACGATGGGTGCATGCTCCTCGACCATCCTGCCGGTGCGGCGTCCCTCGATCCCGGCCAGATCCATGAGCGTGCGGACGAAGCGCTCGTCGGGGTTCGCCAGGCACCGGTCCAACGCATCGGCATACGTGGCCGTGTAGATCCTGCGGCGAGCGTCCGCGCCCACGTACGCCGGGTCGAACGTCCCTTTGCGGAGCTTCGCCAGCGCTTCGAACGCGGTCTGGTCGATCTGCTCACGCGCGACCTCGGACAGATCCACCACGGCGAACGGAACGTCGTCCATCATGTTTTCCAGCCCCGTATCGGTGTAGAGCTGGTACACGAGGCCGTCCGTCAGAATCCCGAGCTTCACCGATGGCACGGCGTTGAAGTAGCCCTTCAGCTCACCCCGGTTCGCCTCGCTGAGCGTTCCGACCTTCTTGCACTCGATCGCGATCACGGGCTGACCCGCCTGGCAGATCGCATAGTCAACCCGGTTCTTGAACTTGTCCGAGAACGACGCATGCGCTTCGGGGATCACCTCGTCTGGATCGAGGGGATCGTACCCGAGGAGCTGGACGAACGGGAGGATGAGGTACTGCTGCGTTGCGGCTTCGGTGGCGGCTCGCGGAGCACGGTCCAGGCAAACCTGTGCGTGCGCGACCAGGGACGAGCGGAAGTCTTCAGCCATGGGTGGGATGGAGTTGGAGGACAGATTGGGATTGGGGTAGCGGTGGCCGATTTGTAGCGCGGTCCAAATCGGAGGCAGTACCGGGGCAGAGTGCAGGCAGGCGGCGGATATTTGGTGTGTGGAGAACTCCTGATGAACATCTATTGGTACCGCGTCATGCGCAATGGGGAATTGTCCCCTCAGTCACCGCCTCATTTTGGAAATCCTCTTCTGTCGCGGTGCACAGTCCGCTCCGGTGGACAGACGTCAAGCCTGGCTTGAACGATAAAGCGCCGCCTCCCTTTCATCGGGAGGCGGCTCTCGTCTCGGGTATTCGACATCAGGGCACGTTGATGACCCTCAGCCAATCGGGCGCCCGTGGACGGCCGCGCCATCCATCAGAAGAAGCTGTATCCCAGCGCGGTGAGGCTCGACTGGATCCACCAGAAGCACAGGCCGGCCGCCACCAGGCTCAGCGCCCCCACGATCCATCCCAGGGCGGTGGGCTTGGGCGGGTTCACGCTCACGTCGCGGTAGCGGGCCTTCTCTCCGCCGATCAGGAAGGTGGCACCCCACACCACCAGGAAGGGGACCAGGATGAAGGCCCCCTTGCCGTAGAACTCGATCTCGGGCAGGCCGGCCCGCGCCTGCTGCAGCGGCCGCATGATGAAGAACCAGGTGGCCGGCATTGCTCCGAGGAGGCACAGCAGGCCTCCCATCCGGATTCTCAGATCTTCTGTCATCTCGCGTCTCCAGGCTGGCGAAACGGGGTGGGGTGATGAGGATGCTCCACGTTGAGCGCGCGGAATCACCTGGAAATCACCCGCCGCCATTTCCGCCGATCTTCGGGATGATGCGACCGCGACCGCGAAGCTACGGGAGCAGCTCGAAGACGACCGCCACGTTCCCCTTCACCGCGATCTGGCCCGGGCTGGTGCTCCCCTCGCCGGTGCCGGCCTCGCCCGCGTCCTGCACCACGTTCTGCGTCATCCCCGACACGCGGCGCCCCCACCCGGTGCCGTAGCCCGACCCCCACCCCGAGCTCCCCTCCGAGATGGTGATGGCGCGCCCCAGCCGCTGCCCCAGCCGCCCGGCCATCGCCGTGGCTTTCTCGCGCGCGGCGTCCACGGCCAGCGCACGCGCGCGGTCGCGGTGCATGCGCAGCTGGGTGGTGCGGAAGTCGACCCCCAGGATGTTGGTGGCCCCCGCGCCGATGGCGGCGCTCAGCACCGCGTCGAACGAGGGAACGTCGCGCAGCGTGGCCACCACCGTCTTCCGCACCACGTGGCCGATGATCACGTAGCGGTTGTCGCTCCGCCCCTCGTAGCGCGGCTCCAGCACCAGGTAGTCGGTGCGCACGCGCTCGTCGGGAACGCCGCGCGCCCGCAGCGCGGCCAGCACGGCGGCCACCCGCTGGTCGTTGGCGGCCTTGGCGGCGGCGAGGTCGGGGTTGAAGGTCTCCACCCCCAGCGTCAGCACCACCTCGTCGGGCACCACGCGGATCTCCGCCTCGCCGCTCACGCTGATCGACCGCGTCAGCGCTCCCGCCGCCGCGAGCGGGACCGGGCGCTGCGCCGCGGCGGGGGCGGCGTGCAGGCAAAGCGCGCAGATCAGCAGACACGGGATTCGGTTCATCGCCTCTCCAGCGTGGCGGGATGAGGATTTCCCGGGACGACGCCCATCGCCGTCCGGGAGAAACGGGTGAATCAGACGGAATGTGTGGTGGGGAGGGTGAAGGCGGATGGATACGCCGTCGGTTCGTGATCGCCGGTGGACGGAGCGCGACTGCCGGGCCCGCTACCGGACCGGGAACCGGGTGGCGGCCTGGACCTCCTCCACCGAATAGGGGCGGGCCCTCAGCGTGGACGATCCATACCGCTCCCCTTCGCGCAGCGATCCTACCTGGATCATGGCATCGCCGTACGTGCGGGGCGGGGAGAACGGCGCGATCAGGCGGATCTCGACACCGGAACGCATCAGCGCCAGCGCGACCCGCCTCACGTCCTCCAGGGGAACCTGCCGCCCGTACCAGATCGCGTTGGTCCGGGTGCCTGCCGGAACCTCCGTGTTCGGCACTCCGGTAGACACCGGGAAGCCGAGCCCCCGCACCGCGTTCAGCACCGCGCTCCGGTCCGTCTCGCGGGAGTGGACCTGGATGCGGACGCCGGCTCGCCACGAAGCGAGATCAGGGAGCCAGACCTCGATATGGTTCTGCGGAACGACGATTGCCGCCTCGAGCCTTCCCGACTGGTCGGCAACGCGCGGCTGGAACCGGCCCGCTCCGGCGGCGCCGAGCGCCTCCCGGACCACGCTCGCGACCGCCTGTGCCGCTGGCAGGTCCTCGCGGTAGAAGTACCGGACGTTCTCCGCTCCCGTATCGGTCCCGTCCGGACGATGTGCGACGGTGCCGACGCGGTACCCGCGTTCCGCCAGCCTCCGCGCAATCTCTCCGGCGATCGCGGTGTCGGCGGCGGCAATGTGGTACACGGAGACCTGCGCCATCGAATCGGCCGGTGCCCCGGTGCCTCCGCAGACACCGACGGACAGCGCGCCCGGCGGAATCGCCGCGCCGACGGCCTTCCAGCGCGTGGCGCCGAGCATCGAGACCAGCGTGTCCGCCGCAGTCCGGCCCCGCGTGTCGCCCGCGGCGTAGCGCACCTCGCCGCGACCGGGCGGCGCGCCCAGCCGCACCGAGTCCCAGGCGGAAGGTGCATACACGACCGGCTCGTACGCCACGTCCCGCGCCAGGCTGTCGGCCAGGCTCCGCGCGGGGGCGTCCGCCGCCGGCGAGGCGGTGCAGCCCGTGACGTTCACCGGGAAGCCCGGCCGCCGGCCCCAGAGCCGGGCCGTGCTGCCCGCGGAGGTGACGATCCGCTCCCCGTCGGGGCTGAAGGCGGCGCCAGCGGCTGGCTCGGGATTCCCCAGGTCGAGCAGAGCGCCCGAGTCATCCACCCGCCACACGCTTACGCGGTTGACGCTCCCCACTTGGTAGTTCACGACGACCCACTCCCCGTCGGGGCTGAATGCGGCGCTCAGCACGGGATAGGCCGGAGTGACAGACAGACTGGAACCCGGACCGTCCGCATTCCACACCGACACGCTTCCGTCCTCGAAGGCGATGACGATCCGCTTCCCATCACGGCTGAAGGCGGCGCTGTTCACCACGGCGGTCTGGGAGAGCACGACGGGACGGCCGGAGCCGTCCGCCCGCCATTCCGAGACGGTGCTGTCGCCGGAGACCGTCAGGATCCGCTGCCCGTCCGGGCTGAATACGGCGCTGGTCACCGGGCCCGCATGAAGCAACTCGACGGGAGTGCCCGAGCCGTCCGCCCGCCACACCCGCGCCGTCCCGTCCGCGGAGGTGGTGACGACCCGCCGCCCATCCGGGCTGAAGGCGGCGGTGTACACCTCGCCTTCGTGGCGAAGCACCACGGGCTCACCCGAGCCGTCCGCGCGCCAGATCTTCACCGCGTCTGCCTGGAAAGGCGAGAGGACGCGCTCCCCGTCCGGGCTGAAGGCGGTGAACGGGTCGGCCCAGGATTCACCCGTATGGCCGTGCAGCACCAGCGGAGCACCCGACCCATCGGCCCGCCACACCTTCACGGCCTGGTCCCGCGTAACGGTGACGATTCGGTTCCCGTCGGGGCTGAAGGCGGCGGCGTTCATCCCCGAGATCGAGAGCCTCAGCACGACGGGCTCGCCCGTACCATCCGCCCTCCACACCAGCACGGTCCCCCCGTCTGCGGCCACCAGGACGCGCTGCCCGTCCGGGCTGAACGCGACCCTCGTCACCAGGGCCGTCTGCCCCCCCAGCTCCTCGTAGGGGGTCGGGCTCTCTATGACGGAAACCGGGGCACCGCCCGCCCACGCCTCCCACACGCCGGGCATCACCGCCACCAGGCACAGCGCCGCCACCAGCGCACCCACGGCCGGCACCGCCCCGCGCAGCCCGTAGAGCGCCTTGCCGTCGCGGAACAGCAGGCGCTGCAGCGGCCGCGGCATGCGCTGGGCGAGGCGGTCCGGGACGCCCTTCTCCAGGAAGCCCGCCAGCACCACGTCGCGCGCCATGCCGCGCCGGCGCCGGAACCAGGCCGCCATCCGCCGCCTGCGCACCGCCACCTCCGCCAGCGTCACGCCCGGCCCGTCGGCCATGGCGGCGGCCAGCCGCCGCTCCACCACGGCGCGCAGCCGCTGCTCCTGCGCGGGG
>DASWMA010000547.1:0-1722 GCA_036399995.1 Longimicrobium sp.
CAGCACTCAGCACTCAGCACTCAGCACTCAGCACTCAGCACTCAGCACTCAGCACTCAGCACTCAGCACTCAGCACTCAGCACTCAGCACTCAGCACTCAGCACTCAGCACTCAGCACCCCCCGTCACCGCTCCAGCCTGAAATCCGGATCTACCCGCGGCCGCGCGGCGGCGGAGGCGACCGCCCAGCCGGTGGCGTACATCCAGCGCGTAATCCGGTTCAGCTTGGCGACATCGATGCGGATCGACTCGTCGCGCGGGGTGTGGTAGTCGCGGTGCGGCAGGGTGCTGAAGAACAGCGCCGGGATGCCGGCGCGCGCGTACGGCAGGTGGTCGCTGCGGAAGTACCAGAGCTCCGGGTGCGTGGGCCGGTCCCAGATGCTGTCGATCGCGAAGCGCGACACGGCACGGTTGGCCTCGAGCGCCACCCGGGCCAGGTCGCGGCTGTTGCGGTGCGGCGGCGTGGCGCCCAGCAGCGCCGCGCTGTCGGGATGGTTGCGGCCGATCATGTCGGCGTTCAGCACCGCCACGATGGCGCCCTTCGGCACCGTGGGGCGGTCCACGAACCAGCGCGAGCCCAGCAGCCCGCGCTCCTCGGCGCCGTGCCACACGAACAGCGCCGTGCGCCGCCCTGGCTGCCGCGCGAACGCCCGCCCGATGGCGAGCAGGGCCACGCTCGCCGTGGCGTTGTCGTCGGCCCCGTTCCAGATCGAGTCGCTCCCGGCGGCGTGCCACACGCCGTCGTGGTCCTGGTGGGCGCTGAACAGCACGTAGTCGTTCTTCAACCGCCCGTCGGTGCCCGGCACCTGCGCCACCACGTTCACCGACGGATAGGTGAAGCTCTCCACGCCGAGCCGCGCGGTGAAGCGCTGCCCCTGCACGCGTGCCGCGCCGGCCATGCCGGCGCGCACCCACACCACGGGGACGACCGGCTGGCGCGCCGCCTCGCCGCCCGCGGGGTCGAGCCCGTAGGTGCCGCGCGCGAAGTCGGGCGCGAGCGCGCCCCAGGCCGCGTCCGACACGCTGTCGGACACCAGCACAACCGCCACGGCGCCGCGGCCCTGCAGCGTGGCCACGCGCTGCCCCAGCGCGTCCCAGGCGTAGCGCCACTCCCGCAGGTAAACGTCGCGCGGCGGCAGCTCGCGCGGGGCCACGAGCAGCGCGGCCACCACCTTGCCACGCAGGTCCATCGCCGCGAGCTGCGCGCGGTCCGCGGCGCCCACCCACACCAGGGGCGCGTCCACCACGGCATCCGTGGGGCTGATCACCACCGCGTCGCGCCCCAGCGCCAGCGCGCGGCCGGCCATCTCGATGCTGCTGGCGCCGGACAGCCGCACCCGGCGCATGGGAAAGAACTGGAAGTAGGTGCCGTCTTCGCCGGCGGGAAGCATCCCCGCCTCGCGGGCGCGCTCGGCCAGCCACACCGAGGCGCGCAGCTCGTCGATCGTGCCCGCCTCGCGCCCGCGGAAGGTGTCGGCCGCCAGCGCGTTCAGGTCGCGGCGCAGGTCGGCCTCGCGGATGCTGGAGAGCGCGGGCGGCGGGGTGGCCCACGGCGCGCCGCCGCCGACCATCGGCTCGGTCTGCGCGCGCAGCGGCGTGGCCAGGGCGAGCGCGAGCACGGCGAGGAACAGCGCGTGGCGGATGTTCATTCTGCGGACCGGGTGGATCGGGGGGACGGGAAACGGCTGATCGGTGGATAATACGCGCCGGCCCGTGGACCTGC
>DASWMA010000548.1:0-1663 GCA_036399995.1 Longimicrobium sp.
CAGCACTCAGCACTCAGCACTCAGCACTCAGCACCCTCACGCCTCGAACCGCTTCACCGCCAGGCACACGTTGTGTCCGCCGAAGCCGAACGAGTTGCTGAGCGCGAGCCGCACGGGGCGCTCCACCATCCCGTCGGTGGCGTAGTTCAGGTCGCAGTCGGGGTCGCGCTCGTGGAAGTTGATCGTGGGCGGGATCTTCCCCTCGCGGCAGGCCAGCGCGCTGATCACCGCCTCGATCCCGCCGGCGGCGCCCAGCGTGTGCCCCGTCATCGACTTCGTCGAACCGACGATGATGTCGTACGCGCGCTGGCCCAGCGCGGTGCGGACCGCCGCCGTCTCGTTCTTGTCGTTCGCTGGAGTCGACGTGCCGTGCGCGTTCACGTAATCCACGTCGTCGGCCGTGGCGCCGGCTTCGCGGAGCGCCGCCTGCATGGCGCGCACGGCTCCCTCGCCGCCCTCGGCCGGCGCGGTGATGTGGTAGGCGTCGGCCGTCTGCCCGTAGCCCACCACCTCGGCGATGATGGTGGCGCCGCGCGCGCGGGCGTGCTCCAGCTCTTCCAGCACCATCATCCCGCTCCCCTCGCCCAGCACGAAGCCGTCGCGGGTGGCGTCGAACGGGCGGCTGGCCGTCTCGGGGCTGTCGTTGCGCTCACTGAGCGCGGTCATCGCCGCGAAGCCCGCGATCGTCTGCGGGCTCACGGTGGCCTCGGTGCCGCCGGCCACCATCAGGTCGGCCTCGCCGTGCTTGATGCTGCGGAAGGCGTTCCCCACCGCGTGCGCGCTCGACGCGCAGGCGCTCACGGTGCAGTAGTTCGGCCCCTTCAGCCCCCAGCGGATCGACACCAGCCCCGCGGCGATGTCGCTGATGAACATCGGCACGAAGAAGGGGCTGACCCGCGAGGGGCCGCGCTCGAGCAGCTTCTGGTGCTGCTCCTCGAAGGTCCAGATCCCCCCGATCCCGCTGCCGATGATCACCCCGAAGCGCGTGGGGTCGATCTCGCCCAGGCTCTCGTCGAGCCCCGCCTCGCGCATCGCCTGCACCGCGGTGGCGATGGCGAACTGCGCGAAGCGGTCGGTCCGCTTCGCTTCCTTGCGGTCGATGTACTCCTCGGGAGAGAACCCCTTCACCTCGGCGGCGAAGCGCACCTTGAAGTCGGCGGCGTCGAACTGGGTGATCGGCGCGGCGCCGCTGGTACCCGCCAGCAGCGCGCTCCAGGAGCTCTGCACGTCCAGGCCCACCGGCGTCAGCATGCCGGTGCCCGTGATCACGACTCGGCGACTCATCAACCGCTCCGCGTGTCTGTGGGCCCGTGGCAACGGCGCGCCGTGCGCCGCCGCCCGGGCGGTTCGGTCCAGCCGGCTCGTCTACCCGACGGGCGGATGGATGCAAAAAAGGCGCGTGCCGCGGCCCGGCTCCTGGGTGGAGCGGGGGCGCGGCACGCAAACCCAGCCGGGCTCAGCCCTGCGCGTTGCCCTTGATGTAGTTGATCGCGTCGCCGACGGTCTGGAGCTTCTCGGCCTCCTCGTCCGGGATCTCCATCCCGAACTCCTCCTCGAACGCCATCACCAGCTCCACGGTGTCCAGCGAATCGGCGCCCAGGTCCTCCACGAACGACGCCTCGGGGGTCACCTTCTCGGCCTCCACGCCCAGCTCGTTGATGAT
>DASWMA010000549.1:0-11989 GCA_036399995.1 Longimicrobium sp.
CGCGGAGCGCATTCTCACGGTCAGCGCGACCTGCCAGCAGCAGCGCACTCACCCGCTCGACTTCGTCGCAGCTTCCATCCAAGCCCTGCGCGCAGGCACGCCCGCACCTAAGCTGCTTCTGCCGCCCACCTGAACGATTACGCCGCGAGTTCACTCGCAATTCGGCAACGGCCGCACGCGTCGATCCGTGTCCATGCGGAAATCCCCATCAGCCCCCGACCCGATGCCCGACGAACAGGACGCCAGCGCCCCGCCCTCAAAGACGCCGCGCGAGAGCTACACCGTGCTCTCCGAGAGCATGATGCCCGACCAGCTGAACCATCACGGCAACGTGTTCGGCGGGGTGATATTGGCGCTGGTGGACAAGTGCGGCGGGGTGGTGGCGCGGCGCCACGCGCGGCTGCCGGTGGTCACCGTCAGCATCGACCGTGTGGAGTTCAACGAGCCGGTGTACGCCAACGACTACGTGGAGGCGCACGGCCGCATCATCTTCGCCGGGCGCACCTCGATGGACGTGCTGGTCACCGTCACGGCCGAGCAGGTGGAGACCGGCCAGCGGCGGCAGACCAACCGCTGCGTGCTGACCTACGTGGCGCTCGACAAGCTGAACGGCCGCCCCGCCCGCGTGCCCGAGCTGGTGCTGGAGACGGAGGAAGACCGCCGCCTGCACGCGGTGGCGCTACGCCGCCGCGAGCGCCGCAAGGCCGAGCTGAGCGAGGGGCGCGACGAATGGTGAGCCACGATCCCGACGTCCCGGCGGCCGTTCCCTCCACCGTCACGGGTGGGGACGACCCGCTCGCCCGGCGCATCCGCTTTGCGCTGGAGGCCGACCGGCTGAAGAGCGTGATGCGGCGCACGCGGCTGGTGGACGGCTCGCGCCACGAGAACACCGCCGAGCACTCGTGGCACCTGGGCATCCTGGCGATGCTGCTGGGCGACACGGCGTGCCAGGGCGTAAACGCCGGGCGGGTGCTGCGGATGCTGCTGGTGCACGACCTGATCGAGATCGACGCGGGCGACACCTTCGCCTTCGACGAGCTGGGCTACCTGGACAAGAGCGATCGCGAGACCGTGGCGGCGCGGCGGCTCTTCGGCCTCCTCCCCGACGACCAGGGCCTGGAGCTGCGCGAGCTGTGGGAAGAGTTCGAGGCCGGCGAGACCGCCGACGCGCGCTTCGCGGTGGCGCTCGACCGCTTCCAGCCGCTGCTGCTGAACTACTTCGGCGGCGGCGGATCGTGGAGCGAGCACGAGATCACGCGCTCGCAGGTGCTGCGGCGGATGGCCCCGATCGAGCACGGCGCGCCCGGCCTGTGGCCCTTCGTGCTCGACGTGATCGAACGCGCCTGCGCAGCGGAGTGGATCTCCCCCGATCCGGAGTGAATGGCGATCGTCCGCCCCGGTGAGCCCACCCCGATAAGCTCGCTCCGGTGAGTCCGGAGCCGGTGAGCCCGCTCCGGTGAGTCCGTCCGGTGAGCCCGCTCCGGTGAGTCCGTCCGGTGAGCCCCCTCCGACGAGCGCGAGCCGCCCGGGCGGATGAATCCGCGGCAACGACTACACGAAGTCCGCCTTCGCGGACTACCGCCGTCGGAGTGGGCGCCGCCATGCGCGCGCGCCCGATGATCGCAACGGGCGCTTTCGAAGGTGCCGTGGTGGTGGAGCGGGTCGGGTTTTTGGGGAAGATGCGACTCAAGTCGCGGCTACACAGTCCGCCGTCGCGGACTTCAACCACGCACGGGTGGTGGCGCAGCGCACGGGGCCTGCATCACGACGAAGTAGCCGCGAGCGAAGCGAGCCCAGGTCCCTCCCCCAGGTTGTTTTGGGGGAGGGACAGGCGCCCTCAGGCGCCAGGGAGAGGGCCCGCGGCTCGGTGGAACCGCCGGCACTCTCGCACTCTCGCACTCTCGCACTTTCGCACTTTCGCACTTCGCACCTCCGCTCGTCCCCGCACCTCCGTTCGTCCCCGCACCTTCGCACCTTCGCACCTTCGCACCTTCGCACCCGCCGTATTATCTTCCCGAACGGGCACTCTCCCCCGCCCGCCGCTGTCCTGCTGCAGCGAGGTCTCTCCGCTGGCCCGATCCATCAGGCCCGACCGCGCACTCGCGCTCGATGACCCGGCCCCGCGCCCGCGCGATGCCGACGCCCCCGGCGTGCTCGACCGCCTGGCGCGGCTGGCGTGCACGGTGACCGGCGCGCCGGCCGCGGCCGTGCTGTCGCTGGAGGAGGGCCGCGGCCAGGTCGTCGGCAGGCACGGCGACGCGGCGGCCGCGGTGAACGGCGCGCCGGCCGGGTGGGGCGGGGTGGCGCCGGTGCTCACGCTGCGGCTGTGCTCTCCCGGCTCGGGCGAGCCGGTGGGCGAGCTGGTGGTGATCGACCGGCCGGGCCGCGAGTGGACCGCGGCCGAGCACGCCGCGCTCGACGACGTGGCCGCCGGTGCCGCCGACGCCCTCGCCCGGCGCCGCGGCCAGGCCGGCGCGGCGCGGGGGACGGCGTTGCAGCGCGAGCGCACCGCCCGCGCGCTGGCCGAGGCGGGCGAAAAGCGCTACGCCTTCCTGGCCGAGGTGAGCGCCCTCCTCGATGCCTCGCTCGACTACCAGAAATCCTTCCAGCAGCTGGCCCGCCTGGTGGTGCCCGCCCTGGCCGACTACTGCCTGATCGACGAGGCCATGCCCGACGGCGGGCTGCGCCGCATCGCCCGCGCGCACGTGGACCCGGCCAAGGAAGCCGTCCTCTACGACAACACCTACCACCCCCCGCCCGAGGAAGAAGAGGAGCTGTCGCGCCACCCGGTGATGCGCGTGATCCGCACCGGGATGCCGCTTCTGGTTGCCGACTTCACCCCCGAGATGGTGGAGGTGATCGCCCACGACGACGACCACCGCGGCCGGCTGCGCGTGCTCGACCTGCGCTCGTACATCATCGCGCCGCTGGCGGCGCGCGGCCGGGTGCTGGGCGCCATCACCCTGGCCGCCGCGGGCGAGAGCGGCCGCCGCTACCGCGCGCACGACGTGGCGCTGGCCGAAGAGGTGGCGCGCCGCGCGGCCATGGCCATCGACAACGCGCGGCTCTACACGCTGGCGCAGCAGGCCATCCGCGACCGTGAGGCGGTGCTGGCGGTGGTGAGCCACGACCTGCGCAACCCGCTCGCCAGCATCCTGCTGAACGCCACCATGCTGCTCGACATGGCGCCCCCCGGCGCCCTGGCCGGCTGGATGGGCGACAACCTGCGGCAGATCGTCCAGTCGGTCGACCAGACCAACCGGTTGATCACCGACCTGCTCGACGTGGCGCGGATGGAGGAGAGCGGCGGCATCCCGCTGGACCGCAGCCGCCTGGACGCGCGCCCGCTGGTGGACGCCGCCGTGCGCATGCTGCAGGCGGTGGCGCAGGCGCGCGGGGTGGAGCTGGTGCAGGCCCCCGGCGGCGCGCTCCCGGTGCTGGCCGACTCGGACCGGGTGCTGCAGGTGCTCAGCAACCTGATCGGCAACGCGGTAAAGTTTACCGACGCCGGCGGGCACGTGCGGGTGGGCGCGCACACCTACGGCGACGAGCAGTGGTTCTCGGTGACCGACACCGGCATCGGCATCCCCGAAGAGCAGCAGCCGTTCGTCTTCGACCGCTTTCGCCAGGCGGGGCGCGACCGGCGCGGGGTGGGGCTGGGGCTGCCCATCGCCCGCGGGATCGTGGAGGCGCACGGCGGGCGCATCTGGCTCGACAGCCGCCCGGGGATGGGCACCACCGTCTACTTCACCCTCCCCGCGGCCGAGGACGAGGAGGACGCGGCCCCGCCGGGCAGCCCCGCTCCGGCCTGAGCGCCGGCGGCGACCCGCGCCTCGCGCGGCCGGTGATTCCGCGCGAAACCGGTGGACCGCGGGCGGCGGTGGGGGATGAATCGGCCGGGCGCAGGATCAACCCGTGGCGGCGGGGGTACCAGACTGCGATTTGACGGCAAGATAGTTGCGAGCTAGCTTGCGCAGACACACGGAAGGGGAGTAGCTCACCGGGCGAGACAGCCTGGCGGCCGAATCGTCAAGACTGCGGGGTCGCACCCGCACGGTTCGGTTGGGGCGGGTGGCGCGTGGCGCCGCCGTTCAGGCGAGACCTTCGTTCAGGGAGCGGATGCCTCAGCGGCCTCCGCGCCTGGCGAAGGTCTCGCCCTTTTCGTGGCCGGTGCAACCCACACGAGCGCGGGGGATTCAGCGTAGTGACATCGTACGTGCTGGCCTGGGCGGGCTTCATCGCCATGGTTCTGGTGCTGCTGGCCATCGATCTGGGCGTGTTCAACCGCAACGCCCACGAGATCACGGCGAAGGAGGCCGGGCGCTGGAGCCTGATCACCGTGATCCTGGCGATGCTGTTCGCGGGGCTGATCTGGAGCAACAACGTGCCCACCGACATCGTCGGCGGGCCCAAGCATGCGCTCGAGTTCGTCACCGGGTACCTGATCGAGCTGGCGCTCAGCGTAGACAACATCTTCGTCTTCGTCCTGATCTTCAGCTACTTCTCGGTGCCCACCAAGTACCAGCACCGGGTGCTGTTCTGGGGCGTGCTCGGCGCGCTGGTGTTCCGCGGCGTCATGATCGGGGCCGGTGCGGTGCTGATCGAGCGCTTCCACTGGATCATCTACGTGTTCGGCGCCTTCCTGGTGTTCACCGGGATCCGGATGGCCACGCAGGACGACGTGAACATCGAGCCCGAGGCCAACCCGGCGCTCAAGCTGGTGCGCCGCTTCCTCCCGGTCACCACCGCCTACGACGGGCAGAACTTCTTCACCCACGAGAACATCGACGGGAAGCTGCGGCGCGCGGCCACGCCGCTGTTCGTGGTGCTGGTGCTGGTGGAGACCACCGACCTGATCTTCGCGGTGGATTCGATCCCCGCGATCTTCGCGGTGACCACCAATCCGTTCATCGTGTTCACCTCCAACGTGTTCGCGATCCTCTGCCTGCGTTCGCTGTACTTCCTGCTGGCGGGGGTGATCGACCGCTTCCACTACCTGAAGCTGGGGCTGTCGGTGGTGCTGGTGTTCATCGGCGCCAAGATGCTGGCCACCATCTTCGACATCCACGTGAACACGCTGGTGTCGCTGCTGGTGGTGGCGGGGGTGCTGATCTCGTCGGTGGTGATCTCGCTGCTGCGCCCGCCCAACCCCAAGGTGGCCGAGAAGATCCACGAGCTCGAGGAAGGCGGCGTGCACCCCGACCGTCCGCAGACGGCGGCAGAGGCAGCCACGCCGGTCTCGCCCCCGGTGGTGGAGGTGGCCGCCGAGGACGCCGCCGAGGCCGGGCGCCCCGACATCCCGCTGAAGGTTGCCGACAAGACCGACCCGCCCGCGGCCGAGCCGCCCCGGCGCAAGGCCGGCGGCGCCTGACCCGCCGCCGCGGCAACGCAGACCGCCCCTCGCCGGATGCCGGCGAGGGGCGGTTCTGCGTTCAGATCCCCAGGTCACGCAGGCGGCGCGCCGTTTTCGTGAGCCCGCAGCGGATGAGGTCGTCGAGGTATTCGTCCGCCGTCTTCGGCGGCTTTCGCAGCTTGGCGCGGTACTCCGCCACCACCCTGCGGACGGCCGACGGGTTGGCGTCCACCAGGCGGCACACGAGCTCGTCGGGGTGCATCGCCGCAACGCCGTGCGGCACGAGCGCGCCGGTTGGGAAATCGCACAGGCTGCAGGTGACGATCACGTCCGCGCCGTATTCGATGGCGGCCGCCAGCACGTGGGCGTCACCCGGGTCGGGGAGCTCGATGGACGGGAGGTGGCACTCGTACCCGCGGACGTTCGCGAGCGGAAACGCGAGATCCATCAACGCGCGGGTCCGCTCAATGGCCTGGGGAAGCAGGTCCGGACGGTTCCGCAACAGGTTGCGGGTCCACTCGTTATGGATCTCTTCGCTCCAGTGCGGCGCAAGAAGGCCGCCCTGTGCGAGTCGGAGGAGAAGGTCGCGAACCGATGCCGCGTAGAGGACGTTGGCGTCCAGCAGCGCTACCGGTCCGCGGCGTTTCATCCGTAGAGGTCCATCTCCTCGGAAAGGGCCGTGAGCTCGTCGAGCGCCTTGCCGGTGCGGGCCGTGATCGCGGCCCGGTATTCGAGCACGTCGGCCAGAAGCACGCGCCGGTGCGTTCCCACCATCCGGAACGGCAGCTCGCCCCGCTCCAGCAGCTTCACGAAGTAGGGGCGAGAGACGTTCAGAATGTCGGCGGCGCGCTGGGTGCTCACCTCCACCTCGATCGGCGAAAGCGCCACGGCCCGGCCCTTGGCGAACTCGCCGAGGATCACCACGAGCATCTTGAGCGCGCTGGGCGGCAGCTCGAGCTTTTCGCGCCCCACGTGGAGCGTGGCGTGGTCGGAGCCGAGGTCGGCGAGGCGGGCCGAGGTGTCCTGCGCGACTCCGACATCGTCGGGTGTCGGCTCGACCGGGGCGAACGACGCGTGCGCTTTCATCCTGCACCTCCAGTTGAATGCAGGGTGAAATATAACCGTATTCGAATCGTGCGCAACAGTCGAAATACTCGAAACGTGGGGTGCGGACTCCAGCCGCTACCTCTCTACCGCCCCGCCGCCGAGGCGATCTCCTCCAGCTCGGCCCAGCGGGCGTAGAGGGCGTCCACCTGCTCGCCCGCTTCGCGGAACTCGGCGGTCACGCGGGCGACCTCGTCGGGTGGGCGGGTGTAGAGGGCGGGGTCGGCCAGGCGCGCCTGCAGCGCCTCCTTGCGCCCTTCCGCCTCCAGGATGGCGGCCTCCATCCCCTCCAGCTCGCGCTGCTCCTTCCAGCTCAGCTTGCGCGGGCGGTCGGCGGGCGCGGTCTTCGGCGCCGGCGCGGCGGCGGCCTTCTTCACCACCTGCGCGGCCGCGGCGGCTTCGGCCTCGCGCTGCTCCTTGAGGCGGCGGTACAGGTCGTAGCCGCCGGCGTGGCGGCGCAGCTCGCCGTCGCCCTCGAACACGATCAGCCCGGTGGCGACCTTGTCGAGGAAGAAGCGGTCGTGCGTCACCAGCAGCACGCACCCGCCCCAGTCGATCAGCACGCTCTCCAGCACCTGGAGCGTCACCAGGTCCAGGTCGTTGGTGGGCTCGTCCAGGATCAGCAGGTTGGCGTCGGTCAGGAACAGCTTGGCCAGGAGCAGCCGGTTGCGCTCGCCGCCGCTGAGCGAGCTCACCTTCTGCCGCTGCTGCGCTGGGGGGAAGAGGAAGGTCTCCAGGTAGCTGCGCAGGTGCGTGCGCTGGCCGCCCACCGTCACCCAGTCCTGCTCGGCGGCGGCTTCGTAGATGCTCTTCTCGTGGTCGAGGTCGCTGCGGCGCTGGTCGAAGTAGGCGATCTTCGTGTTCTTCCCCAGCTCCACCTCTCCTCCGTCGGGCGGTTCCTCGCCCATGATCACCCGCAGCAGCGTGGTCTTCCCCGCGCCGTTGGGGCCGATGATGCCGATCCGCTCGCCCGCCTGCAGGATGGTGCTGAAGTCGCGGACCAGCGTGCGGTCGCCGTAGCGCTTGGCCACGTGGTGCAGGTTCAGCACGGTGCGCCCCAGCCGCGGCGCCTCGCTCGCCTGGATCTCCACGGCGGTGCGGGTGGGGAGGCGCTTGTCGCGCTGCTCGGCCTGCAGCGCGTCCACCCGGTCGAGCCGCGCCTTGGACTTGCCGGTGCGCGCGGGGGGCGACCGGCGTGCCCACTCCAGCTCCTGCTGGATCAGCTTCTTCCGCTTGTCCTCTTCCACGGCCATGCGCTCCATGCGCTCGGCCTTGGCCTCGAGGTACTCGGTGTAGCCGCCGGGGAAGGCCGTCAGCTCGCCCACCGCCACCTCGATCATCCGGGTGACCACGCGGTCCAGGAAGTAGCGGTCGTGGGTGATCAGCATCACCGCGCCCGGGTACTCCTGCAGGTGCTCTTCCAGCCAGAGCACCGTGTCGGCGTCGAGGTGGTTGGTGGGCTCGTCCAGCAGGAGCAGCTCGGGCTGCTGGAGGAGGACGCGGGCGAGCGCCACCCGCTTCTGCTCGCCGCCGCTCAGGCCGTCCACCGGCCGCTCCCAGCGCTCCACGCCCAGCTTCGTCAGCACCGCTTCCATGCGGTGCTCGTAGTCCCACCCGCCCAGCGCGTCGATCTTCGCGGCGGCCTGCTCCTGGCGCGCCAGCAGCCGGCCGGCGTCGCCCTCGCCGCGCGACAGCTTCTCGGAGACGTCGTGGTACTCGCCGATCGCCTCCATCAGCTCGGGGCGGCCGCTGGCGGCGGCGGTGAGGATGGTGGCGCCCGGCTCGAACTGCGGCTCCTGCGCCAGGTAGCCCACGCGGATCCCGCGCTGGAAGGCCAGCGTGCCGCCCTCCGACCCCTCCAGGCCGGCCACGATGCGGAACAGCGTGGACTTGCCCGAGCCGTTCACGCCGATGAAGCCCACCTTCTCGCCCTCGTCGATGGCGAAGCTGACGCCGTCGAAGATGGTGCGCGGGCCGTAGGTCTTGTGCAGCTCCTGCACGTTCAGGACGTTCGCCATCGTTCCTTCACAGGGGTGGATTGCCGGCCGCGAATGTACACCCGAGGCGGCGCGGCGTGCGAGTGCCCGGTCTCATCAGACTGGTCTCGAGACGGGAAACCGAGGCAGCATGGATCCCCCATCATGCTGCTGAAGCGTTTGCCGAGAACCACCCCAGACCGTCCCGGTGGCGTTTGCAGAACTGCTACGAAATTACGTATCAGAGTATTGACTTTGCTTCTTACGCGACGCAAGCTTGCACCGCCGGACGGTTGTTCTCCACGGGTTCGAAGCCCCTTTGGCCGAGGCCTGAGCCGGTTTTCATCTGATCTGGCCCCCTCTTTCTCACCGCGGGATCACACGAACCATCAGGAGAATTCATGGCTGTCTCGACGCGTATCTATTGTGGCGGCGCCCTCGCCTTCGGCGGGCCCGCCGTAATCGCCGACCTGAAGGCGGCGGGCTACGACACCGTGATCGTGTGGTCCGTCCACGTGAACGGGGCCAACCCCTGCAGCGGCCAACCGGGCGACCTCATCCTGAACGACACACGCATCGTGACGACGACGAGCGCGGGGAATCCCCAGTATGCCGAGGCGACGCCGATGAACCTGCCGATCCACCTCGCGAGCCTGCGACAGGGCGGGAAGGTCCGCATCATCTTCTCCGTCGGCAGCGGGGGCGTATCGGACTGGACGAACATCCAGGCGCTGATGGGCACTGGCGTTCCGACGTCCGGCAACGTCCTCTACGACAACTTCAAGGCGCTCAAGGACGCCATGGCGGCCGTGCCGGGCGGCGACATCGACGCGATCGACTTCGACAACGAGGACAACATCAATACCGAAGTCATGGTCAACTTCGGGCAGATGCTGGCCAACATCGGCTACAAATCGGTGACGCTGTGCCCTTACAGCCCGCCGGTAGACGACTGGGGCCAGCAACCCCCGCCCGAGGACCCGACGACGCAGGTCTGGATCGACACGCTGAAGCAGCTCGACGCCGCGAACCCGGGCTTCGTCTCGGCCATCCACCTCCAGTGCTACTCCGGCGGCTCCATCAACACCACCCAGGGCTACGTCGGGAAGTGGATCGGCCTGATCAACGCGGCGATGGGTTCCGGGTTCGACGGCGCGAGCCTGATGATCCCCGGGCTCGCGGCTGCGCAGAACGACACCAACACCCATTGGTGGAACTCCGACCCGTGGGCGCAGGGAGCCTGCGTAACGAAGCAGCCCGGCGTGGCGCAGTACGGTGAGGGCGACTGGAGCGGCCACCTCATGACCGTGTGCGGCACGACACCCGACGTGGCGATGCAACTGGCGCAGGCCAACGGGGCGGTGACCTTCTTCTTCTTCTGCAACGAGTACGTGACGTTCGGCGGGCGCAAATTTTTCCCCGGTGACGCCGTGTTCTTCACCGGCACGCCGAGGTGGGGCGGCGCGCCCCAGTGCGACGGCTATTACCGCAGCTGCGGCTGTTCGGACGTGGCCCCGTCGGGTTGCCCGTCGAACCTGCAGGCGCAGTACACGACGTGGAAGACCGATGCCCCCGGCGGCGGGTTCATCTGGATGTACGACTCCATCCTGTCGTACCTGACGAGCGGGTGCTGCGGGGGCACCCCCGAGCACCCCGCCGCGACCGCCACGGCGTACCGCGAGGCGATCACGAACGGCCTGAGCTGACGAGGCCGGGGCGCGGGCGCGGGAGAGCGACGGCGCGGCGGGAATCCGTCCGGGCAGGTACGGCCCGGGCGGTTGATTGAAACCGCGGCAACGACCCCACGAAGCCCGCCTGCGCGGACTACCGGCTTCGGCTCGGCCGGGACGTTGGTGCACGGCACTGTCATTCATCTCGCGCCCGAAGCAGCCGGCGCGAAGCGCCCCAGGTCCTTCTCCCAGGCTGTTTTGGGAGAGGGACAGGCGTTCTGGACGCGACGCAGTCGCGCCAGGACGCCAGGGTGAGGGCCCCGCCGGGGATCGGAATCGCGCCCCGCCCCACGTGGGTCAGAATTCCACCCCCGCTCCGCGTTCCGCCCAAGACACCCCGACTTGCCCGGCACGATCCGGGAAAGGGTTGTGGGGTAGATTACTTTCCGGCTGCCGCGGCGGGCGCGTGCTTCTTGCAGCGCGGCGATGCGAATCCTGGCGAGACGGGCTTGTGCCCACGCAGGCGTGAGTGATGCTGACCTGGATCTTCTTCTTTTTCGTGGCGTTCGGCGCCAAGGCGCTGCTGGCGTTCGCCATGATCTACATGATCTTCCCGGCCGACCGGGTGTGCAGCGATTGCGACGGCGATACGCTGCCGATCCGCATGGGCCCGGTGGGGCGCTGGCTGTCGTGGCTGTCGCGCGGCGCGGTGCAGCGCCGGTGGTGCCCGCGCTGCGGCTGGGAAGGGCTCACCCGCAGCGGCCGGCTGAACCGCCCCGGCACCTACGCCGAGGCCCCGCCCGAGCCCACGCACAGCAGCTGACGCGGTAGACACAACCCGCGCAACGAGTTACCTTCTCTCCCGGTTTTGGGCCGGCGCGAAACACCTGCGCCGGCTCCCTCGTAGTCTCCCCGCCCGCAGTCTTCCAGTCCGTACACCCGTCATCTCCGCACGCCGATGAACGTTCGCGTTCCGGGCCTGGTCGCGGCCCTGGTGCTGGCCGCCACGAGCGCCGCCGCGCAGACCGGCTATCCCGAGTGGAACGGCCGCCCCGTGCAGGACATGGCCGACGTGCTGTCGCCCGGCCTGGAAGACAGCGTGCGCACCCTGCTGGCGCCCGCGCGCAACCAGGGCGTCGACGTGCGCGTGGTCACCATCCGCACCATGAGCCGCTATTCCGCGCCGGGCACCACCATCGAAGAGTTCGGGCAGGGGCTGTTCAACGCCTGGCGCGTGGGCGACCGCGAGCAGAACGACGGCGTCCTCCTCGTCGTTGCCACGGAAGACCGCAAGGTGCGCATCCAGCTGGGCGACGGCGCGCTGGGCTACGAGCAGGCCGCGCAGCAGGTGGTGAGCGACTCCATCATCCGCTGGTTCCGCGAGGGGAAGATGGCGCGCGGCGTCCTGCGCGGCACCGCGGGGATCGCGCAGTGGTACACGCCCGAGGGACAGGCCGCCTTCGCGCCTCCGCCCCCCGCGCCGGTGGCCGCCTACGAGCCGGCTTACACGCCGCCGCCGTCGTCCTATGAGCCGTCTCGCGGGTCCGGGGACGGCGGGGCGTTCGCGGTGATGGGGCTGGGGATCCTCGCCGCCGGGGCGATCGGCCTGGGCGCCTGGATGCGCAACCGCCCGCGCAAGTGCTCGGGGTGCGGCACGCAGATGGCGCGGCTCGACGAGGCGTCGGACGACGTGTACCTCGACTCGGGGCAGAAGACCGAGGAGTTCCTGGCCTCGGTGGACTACGACGTGTGGAAGTGCGCCGGCTGCGGCAACCACACGCTGCTCCGCTACGGCCGCTGGTTCTCGGGGAAGAGCGGCTGCCCCTCGTGCCGCTACCAGACGGTGGAGACCCGGCGCCACGTGCTGCAACACGCCACCTACGACC
>DASWMA010000550.1:0-2023 GCA_036399995.1 Longimicrobium sp.
CGGCGGCCGCGGCGGCCGCGGCGCCGCCCTTGGGCGCGGGGACCTTCACCGGCTCGGGCTTGAGGGTGCCCTGCACGTCCACCGGGCCGCCGGTGGCCGGGTCGAACACCGTCTCCTGGCTGCTGAGCGTGAGGTTCACCGCCGCGCGCAGCGGGATCCCCGAGGGGGCGAAGAAGTCGAGCGTCTCCCGGTAGCCCTCCACCACGCCGCGGAAGGTGTAGACGCCCCACGCGAACTCGGCGATCGGCGGCACGCGGTCGGTGCCGGGCTTCATCAGCCCCGCCACCTTCGCGGTGTGCACGCGCACGTCCTGCCCGTCGTGGGTGGTGTCGTAGATCAGGTCCATGGTGAGCTTGCCGGTGCTGCTCCCCACGAACTGCCGGCGCGCGGCGCCCTCGCCCTGCGTCTCCAGGTTGTTGGTGACCTGGTACTGCAGCGTGGCCGGGTTGAAGTGCACCTCGAACGGCTGGCCGCCCTCGGTCACGTTCTTGAAGGTGGCGCGGCGGAACTGCGCGGCTTCGCTCATCGCCCCCCTCCGCGAACCAGGCGCATCCCCTCGTGCGCCAGGTGCAGCTCCTCGATCCCCACCTCGGTCCCCTTCGCGTTCAGGTCGGCCGCCTTGAACTTCACGGGGAGCGCGCGCTCGAGCCGCCACGCCGCCACCGGCTCGTCGCCCTCGGGCCCCAGCATCGACACCGTGGCGGTCAGCCGGTAGGCGTAGGCGCCGTTGCTCACCAGCTCGAACCAGTTCCACAGGTCGCGCGTGGTGGTCATCCCGCGCTTCAGCACCACGGTGCCGAAGGTGACGGGGCCGGCGCGGTGGTTCACGCCGTCGTTGCGCCCGCCCTCCTTGATCGTCTTGGGCTCCATCGTGGCCTCGAGCCCCGTGGCCTCACTGAAGGCGCCGCTGGCCAGCGGCACCTCGCCGCCGCCGCTGGAGCCCGCCGCCTCGCCCAGCCGCGCCTCGGAGAAGTCGACGCGGAAGCGGAAGACGTGCGCGGGGAAGAGGAGGTTCTCGTCGCTCATCGCGGGCTCCTTCCACTCCGCGGAGCCGCGAACGAGTGCGCGAGTGCGTGAGTGCGCGAGTGCGTTTCGATGCGCATCACGCCGCCTCCCGCGCGCTGACCAGGCTCAGCTCGCCGCCGGCTTGGCCGGCCAGGACCACGGAGATGCGCTCCACGTGGGTGGCGGGCTGGAAGATCAGCGTGGCCACCAGGCGGCCGTTGTCCAGGTCGTTCTGGCTCATCGTGCTGCGGTCGCAGCGCACCTGGAAGGCGTCGGAGGGCGTCGACCCGCGCAGCGCGCCCTCGCGCAGCAGGTCGAGCATCAGGTCTTCGAGCCGCCCCTGCAGCCGCGCCCACAGCCGCTCGCCGTTGGGCTCGAACACCGAGTCTTCCCCCTGCCGCCGGGCGGCGCGGATCAGCGCGTTCAGCAGCCGGTTCACGCTGGCCGGGCGGTAGCTCTCGTCTTCCGTCGAGGTGACGTCGGAAAGGAGCCGCAGCCCCGCCTGCGTGGGGCCGATCACCGACACCCGCTCCAGCAGCGACCGCGTCTCGGCCGGGTCGTCGCCGTACGGCTGGCGGCGGTGCAGCTGGTCGCGCGAGAGGACGGGGTGCACGTCCCACACGTCGCCCACGTCGAGCCCCGCGGCGCTGCGGTAGCTGCCGCGCATCAGCGCGTTGCGCGCGAGGATCCCGGCCAACACCCCCTCGGGCGGCTCCAGCCCCTCGGGGAGCATCGCGGCGCCCGCCGTGCGCACCCACGGGTAGGCCAGCTGCACGAAGGCGCTGGAGATGCCGAAGCCGGGCTCCTGCAGCCCCGCGTCGGTGTAGCGCGCGGCCAACAGGAACTGCAGCAGGTCGTCCTGCGCGGCCACGCGGCGCCCGCTGACGCCGGCCACCACCTCGGGGCGCGGGAGGGGGATGCCGGCGATCACCTGCACCTCGCGGCTGCTCTCGGCCACCATCCGCGCGGCCAGGCGCACCGCGCGCGCCCACGCCTCGAACCCCGCCTCGTCGCTGCG
>DASWMA010000551.1:0-14881 GCA_036399995.1 Longimicrobium sp.
ATAGCCGGCCTGCGTGGAATCCCCAGTCGTAGCGCATCCGATGGTATAGATCCTTCGCGCTGCGGCCTTTGCAGCACGCCTCGGTGCAGCGTGGTCGCGCTCAGGATGACGGGAGGCGGTTTCGTGCGAATGCACAATCGATCGCTGAATTCGGTATCAAACGGAGCAACGGAGGGAACGGAGAACTGCGTGCACTCCGCTGCTCCTCCGTTGCTCCGTTGCTCCCGCTGCTTCCGTGTGACTCCCGCCGTCCGCCGATCCCGGGAATGCGGAAGGCCTCCGGCGGGGGATCCCACCGGAGGCCTTCAGTCGTTCAGCGTCCCGTCCGCTCAGCGGTGGCGGGTGCTGCGGCCCATCACCATGTCGGCGTAGCCGTTGTCGGGGTTGCCGCCGCGCTTCAGCACGCGGTCCACGGTGCCGGGGCCGCGGTTGTACGCGATCAGCGCCAGCTCGGTGTCGCCGTCGTACTTCTTGATCAGGTCGTTCAGGTAGCGGAACCCGATGCTCAGGTTGACCTCGGGGTTGCGCAGGTCGCTGCGGGTGACGCCGCGCTGCAGCCAGCGCGCCGTGGCCGGCATCAGCTGCGTGAGGCCCATGGCGCCCACCGGGCTGGTCGCGCTGTTCTTGAACCCGCTCTCGGTGCGCACCAGGCCGAACGCCACCTTGGGGTCGATCCCGTTGGCCAGCGCGGCCGCGTGGATCTGCTTGGCCAGCGTGGACGACACCTTGTAGCCGCTGCGGCGGTAGCTCGCGGCGAGCTGCTCGGCCTCGGCCATCTTGGGGTCGGCCTTGGCCTTCTTCGCCACCCGCGGCTTGGCGGCCATCTTGATGGGCGCCTGCACCACCGCGGCCGGGCCCTGCACCATCATGGCCTGGCGCACCAGGCTGGCGGACTGACCGCCCTCTTCCTTGGCGGCCACGGCCACCACCTGCAGCCCCGCCACCGCCACCAGCACGCCCTGGAGCGTACGCGAGCGCAGCAGCGAGCGCGTGTCGTTCTGGAGGCGCGTGCGGCGCACAACCGGAGCCCTGGTGTTCTTCTTCAAATCGAAATGTCTCCTGTCTACGCTAGCAATGGCGCGGCATGAGCCAGTGCCCGCCGCCGCCTTCGATTTGCCGTTTCGGCATTCAACATTGAGCTACAATTATACAAGATGCAACGCGTTGTGTCAACCCAACTTAGCGTTTTGCTACGTACGTTCCCGCGAGAACTCCGCATCAACTCTGGAGGTTCCGGGCCGCGTATCCATGTGTTTACGCGCATGGTCATTCCGAACATGGCCCGAATACGTAGCAGATGTAAATACATCCATAGATTTGATGCACATTGCTGCCCCTATTACAGAGTTATTCCCCGTCCGGCGAATGGACCGGGAGCGCGGCGGCTCGAAGGGAGCTCAGTAGAGGGTGCGTGTCCGCTGCGGACAGGTGCGCGGTGGTGACGGCGGAGGGGCGCGAAGCGGAAGCCGGCAGAGGGTACCGGGTGTGGAACTGTGTTCCGGGTTCCGGGACGAAACGACACGGGCGCGGACGTCCCAATGGGGCGTCCGCGCCACGTCTGCTACGTCACTCTCTTCGTGGGCCGGGTTGTCAGGTTCAGAACCCCGCGGCGCGGAGCTGCTCCAGGTCCAGGTCAACGGCAGCCGGAGAGTGTTCGGGCCTCTTACCCTTGTCGCGCACCGGGCGATCCTGGCGCTGGCTGGCGAGGGTAAGGCTGGCCACGATGGCTGCGACGGCCACCAGGCTGACACCTAAGGTGCGAATAAGCCGCCTCCGCGTACGGGTGGGAACGGCGCTCCCTCCGGGGCGCCACGGGTAAGGTTAGCATCTTGTGTGCCGAACGCCCGTTCGAAGCTGTAACGTTTGAGCACGCAATTCCATGACACTTTTCCCTACCCGTTCGTCACCTCCCGCGCGGGCTCCCCGCAGGGGCGCGAAGGGGGCGTGGCGACCTCTGCAGGGGACGGTTGCGGTGGAGCGGGCGCTCCTTGCCGCCGCATGCAATGCGCGGCATTTTGCGCGCCCTGGCTTGCGATCCATGTGGGGAGGGGATGATGAGCGACACGGCACGCGACCCGGAGGGGCGCTTCACGCTGCGGCTGCCGCCGGGCTGGCAGGCGGCGGTGGACGAGGACGGCGACGGGATGGAGGTGTGGCGCGAGGACGGCGCCGGCACCCTGCACCTGATCTCGTTCGACACCGACGAATTTTCGGACCCTGCCGAGGAATTGTACGCCTTTCTGCACGAGCGCGGGGTGGAGCTGGAAGACGACGAGGTGGAGGACCTGCCGCTGGAGGGCGCCGAGCTGGCCGTGACCGAGTTCCTGAGCGAGGACGAGGACGACGGCGAGTCGCTGTTCTGGCTGGTGGGCGTGGCCACCGCGCCGGGCACGCTGGTGTTCGGCACCTACTTCTGCCCCGCCGGGCGCGAGGGCGAGGAGCGCGACACCATCCGCGCGGCGCTGACGGGGATGCAGGTGCGCGGCGCCGGCGAAGGCGCGGAGCCGCCGTCGCCCGATGGCGGAGGCGCGGGGTGAGGGGCTGGCCTTCTCGGAAGTGGAGCCGAGTCCAGGGGCGGTGAGGTGGAGCGGGAGGTCTGAGGCCGGCGGACGGTCGAGCCGGACCGAGATCGGGAAGGGCGATTGAAATCGCTGCAACAACTACACGAAGTCCGCCTTCGCGGACTACGGCGGGTGGCTCGGGCCGCAAGCCTGGCGCGCGGAGCGGGCGCCGTGGGTGTGGTGGCAATCATTGGGCTGCTGCGTGAGGGATGCGCGCCCGGAGGGCCGGGACGGCGGCGGCGCGTGCGCGTCGGCCGGCAACCGCGCGGATGGTTGGCGCCGCCGGTGGCCCGGCGCGGTTGGGCACAGTTGTTTCGTGCCCTCCCGCGCGCGCAGCCCGGTTTGGCGCCCCAGCGCCGAACACGCCCAGGGAACGGCAGTGCGAAGTGCGAAGTGCGAAAGTGCGAAAGTGCGAAAGTGCGGAAGTGCGCGAGTCGAACATCAAACGGTGACGAACAGGAGGACGGATGGGGTTGAAGGTGGGGGAGAAGGCGCCGGACGTTACGCTGCCGAGCCACGAGAACCAGCAGGTGCCGCTCAGCACGCTGTGGCAGAACGGGCCGGCCGTGCTGCTGTTCTTTCCGCTGGCGTTCACCAGCACCTGCACCGAGGAGCTGTGCAGCGTGCGCGACGACATCGGCGCGTACACGGGGCTGCAGGCGAACGTGGCGGCCATCAGCGTGGACTCGCCGTTCGTGCTGAAGCGCTTCCGCGACGAGGTGGGGGCGCCGTACGCCTTCCTGTCGGACTTCAACCGCGAGGCCAGCACCGCGTTCGGCGTGCTGCGCAAGAGCCCGCTGGGCCCCGGGCTGCTGAACGCCAGCGACCGCGCCGCGTTCGTGATCGGCGCCGACGGCACCATCCGCTACGCCTGGCACGAGACCAACCCCAGCCTGCTCCCGCCGTTCGACGAGATCAAGGCGGCGCTGTCGAACTGAGCGGTCGGCGGGTTGAAACCCGCCGCTGGAAATGCGGGAAGTCCGCCTTCGCGGACTGTGGCGGCGGGATCTGGTGCGTGGCGGCGGTGACGGTGTGGCGAAGGGATGAAAGAGAGGCCGGCACCTCACGTGGGGTGCCGGCCTCCTTGTCGTCGGGCGAGAGAACCCGTCAGCGGGCGGCTTCGAGGATGCGGCCCATGTCGCCGGGGGTGAAGTGGTACGCCTGGTTGCAGAAGTGGCAGACCACCTCGGTGTACTCGTTCTCTTCCTCGTCGATGATGCGCTGGATCTCGTCCTCGCCCAGACTGACGATGGCCGCCTCGAAGCGCTCCTTCGAGCAGGGGCAGTGGAACGCCACCGGGTAGCGGTCCAGCAGCTCGAAGCCCTCGGGGAAAACGTGCTCGAGCACGCCCTCGGGCGGCACGCCCTGCTGCACCAGCCGCGTGGGGTGCGGCAGCGCGGAAAGCCGCTGCTCGATCTCGGCGATCTCGTCCTCCTCCAGCCCGGGAAGGAGCTGCACCATGTAGCCGCCGGCCGCGTCCACGCTGCCGTCGGGCTGCACGAACACGCCCACGGCCAGGCCGCTGGGGGTCTGCTCGCTCTTGGCCAGGTAATAGGCCAGGTCCACCCCGATCTCGCCGGACTGCAGCTCCACCTTGCCGTTGTAGGTGTCGCGCATCCCCAGGTTCCGGGTGACGGAGAGGTAGCCGCTGGCGCCCACCACGCCGGCCACGTTCAGCTTGCCGTCCACGTCGTCGGCGTGGACCTGGGGGTTGCCCACCATCCCGCGTACCTGGCCGCGGCCGTTGGCGGTGGCCAGCAGGCGCCCGGCGGGGCCGCCGCCCTTCACCTCCACCGACAGCGACTGGTCTTCTTCCTTGAGCGACGCGGCGGCAAGGAGCAGCGCGCCCATGGCGGTGCGCCCCAGCGCGGCGGTCACGGCGGGCCAGGTGCCGTGGCGGCGCTGCAGCTCGGCCGCCACGCCGGTGGCGTGCAGGGCGAAGGCGCGCACGCGGCCGTCCAGCGCCGTGGCGCGCACCATGTAATCGGTGTTCAGCGTGGTCATTCTCGCTCTCCCGCTCCGAAAAAGAGCCGCGGCCGTCTGCTGCGCGGCCGCGGCGAATGTGCTGCCTCCGAATACAACGGAGGTGGCGTTTGGGTTCCGTTCAGGACGTGCATACCCTTCCGAGGCAAGCACATAGCATTCGGCGCAGACACATGGCACGCCAGCGCCGAGGCTGGGGACACGCATCCGCGCATGCCGCGGCGGCCCCCTCTCCCCCGGCCCCTCTCCCCCGCTCCGCGGGGGAAAGGGGGAACTGCAACGGCCTCGCGCCGGTCCTGACCCCTCGGCGGCGGATGCCGGCTCCGCGCGCCGGCGCCGCGGCGGAACGGCAGCCGGTAGTCCGCGAAGGCGGACTTCGTGTGGTCGTTGCCGCGGTTTCAACCGCCCCCTCACGGCCCGTGGCCGTGACATCGCCCGCGCCGCGGTGTATTCTTCCGGCCCTCTGCGATCAAACCCGAACTGCCGGACGGACTTGAGCGACCACGACCCCGCGGCCCTGCTGCACCCCGACACCGCGCGCTCGCTGCTGGACCAGGCGCGCGCCGCCCGCGCCCACGCCTACGTGCCGTACAGCCGGTTTCCCGTGGGGGCCGCGCTGCTGGCCCGCGACGGGCGCGTGTTCACCGGCGTGAACGTGGAGAACGCCTCGTACGGGCTGGCCAACTGCGCCGAGCGTACCGCCATCTTCAAGGCCGTGAGCGAGGGCGTGCGCGAGTTCGCCGCCTGTGCCGTGACCGGCCCCCAGGACGACGTGGAGTGCGCGCCGTGCGGGGCTTGCCGGCAGGTGCTGTTCGAGTTCGGGCCCGACATCGTGGTGGTGCTGGCCGACGGCGAGGGGCTGAAGCAGGTCACCGTGCGCGACCTGCTCCCCGGCGCCTTCGACGCGGCGCGTCTGCCCGCGCCCGAGGTGCCGGTGTGAGCGCGGCCGGCGTGGTGCCGCTGATCGAGCGGAAGAAGGACGGCGGCGAGCTGACGGCCGACGAGATCGCGTGGCTGCTGAAGGGGTACGTGGCCGGCGAGGTGCCCGACTACCAGATGTCGGCCTGGCTGATGGCCGTGCGTCTGCACGGGATGACGCAGGGCGAGACGCTGGCCATGACGCGCGCCATGGTGGCCAGCGGGCGCGAGCTGGAGTGGAGCGGGATCGGCCGGCCCACGGTGGACAAGCACAGCACCGGCGGCGTGGGCGACAAGACGTCGATCGTGCTGGTGCCGCTGATGGCCGCGGCCGGCGCGGCGTTCGTGAAGATGAGCGGGCGCGGCCTGGGCCACACCGGCGGCACGCTCGACAAGCTGGAAAGCATCCCCGGCTTTCGCGTGGACGTGCCGCTGGACGCGATGCGCGGGCAGGTGGAGCGCGTGGGCGCCGCGCTCGTGGGCCAATCACCCGAGCTGGTGCCCGCCGACGGCAAGCTCTACGCGCTGCGCGACGTGACGGCCACGGTGGACAGCGTGCCGCTGATCGCCAGCAGCATCATGTCCAAGAAGCTGGCCGGCGGCGCGAAGTCGGTGGTGCTGGACGTGAAGTGGGGCTCGGGCGCGTTCATGACGTCGCTGCGCGACGCGCGCATCCTGGCGGCCGAGCTGGTGCGCATCGGCGAGGGGGCGGGGCGGGCCACGAGGGCCGTGCTGAGTTCCATGCGCGAGCCGCTGGGCCGCACCGTGGGGAACGCGCTGGAGGTGCGCGAGGCGATCGAGACGCTGCGGGGAGAGGGCCCCGACGACCTGTGGGCGCTCACGCTGGAGCTGGGCTCGCACCTGCTGACCATGGCCGGCCTGGCGGGAGATGCGGACGAGGCGCGGGCGCGGCTCACCGAGGTGCGCGACAGCGGCGCCGGCGCGCGCAAGCTGGCGGAGCTGATCGAGGCGCAGCACGGCGACGCACGGGTGGTGGACGACCTGTCGATCCTCCCCACGGCCCCGGTGGTGGTGACGATGGAGGCGGAAGACGCGGAGCCGCGCTGGGTGGCCGAGGCCGACGCGCGCGCCATCGGCGACGCGGCGCTGGCGCTGGGCGCGGGGCGGCGGAAGAAGGGCGACCCGGTGGACTTCGCCGTAGGCGTCGTGCTGCGCGCCCGCATCGGCGACCGCGTGGAGCGCGGGCAGCCGCTGGCCCAGGTCCACGCGCGCACCGAGGCGGGCGCGGAGGCGGCCGTGCAGGCTCTGCGCGCCGCCTTCGCCCTCTCGCCCGAGCCCGTGGCCGCCGCGGCGGATGCGTACGAGGTGATCGGGAAGGAGCAGGTGGAGGCGTAGGGCGAGGTTCGCCAAGGCGGGTGAACCCGCAGGCTGGAAACGGCACGAAGCCTCGCAGACTGCGCGAGGCTGGGGTCGTGGTGAGATCTGCCGGGGTGCGTCGGCGACGGCCTCGTGAAAGGCGGGTAAACCCGCAGGCTGGAACGGCACGAAGCCTCGCAAACTGCGCGAGGCTGGGATCGTGTGGCGAGATCGGCCGTTGTGTCCGGACGCTGGCTTCGCAAAGGGCGGCTATGAAAGCCACGGCGCCACGGCAACAAAGAGCGGGAGCTCGCAGTCTGGTGGAAGGCCGGTATTTGATGACGGCGGCTCCCTGGATCCGCGGCGGGATTCGATGGCGTACGATGTCCTTCTCGAGGAAGCGGCGAGCCAGGTCCGGCGTGCCCGGTGGCTTTACCTGCTGCTCGGCCTGCCGTTTCTCTTCAGCCTCCTGGTGGCAGGGATCTACCTGCTGTCCTCCCTTCTGCAGGGCCAACTGCTTCCCACGGCGGCGTTCGCGGTCGTCTTCGCCCTGCTCACTGGAGGGTTGCTCAAGCGGTGGGGGAGGGGTTCCATCTCGAGCGCCCGAATCCTCTGGATCCGACGCTTTGCGCGGGGGCGGAGATCGCGGCGGGTGCACGCTCTGCTCTCCACCGCCGCGATCGGAACAGGCAACCTCATCACGCTGGGCGATAGCGATGTCGAAACCGACATCGCCATGTCGGGAACGTGGTGGAACGTACTCATGTGGACCGTGAACGGAATAACATGGTCCTTGCTGGCGGACGGGCTCCCGTTGCCGGTTGGCGTTGCGCTCGGCGCACTGCTGGCGCTGGGTGAATACACACGATACCGGTGGCGGCGGAGCCGCCGTCTCACGCCTCGCCACTTCCGGCGCAAGCTGGAGCGGGTGCTGAAGAAGACGCGAACCGGCGGCTTCACCGACTCCGTGATCACCTGCCCGAAAGAGGGCGAGTTGTGGCGCTTCGCAATCACCTACCTGGCCGACCGTGTGGACGCGGTGGTGATCTCGGCAGATCGCAGCTCCGAATCGCTGGACTACGAGATCCGGCAGTTGCTCGCGGCGGGGCGGGTCTCGCCGCGCAACATCCTGGTCCTGCGCGACGATCCGGCCGCGGGCGACCTCCTGGCGCGATACCCCGCCCTCGCGGGGGCGCGCACGCTCCTGCTTCCGCGCCGGCTCTCCATATGGCCGCTCAGCAGGATCGACCGGGCGCTCGCATGCGCCCTCAAGGCGGTGGTGATCAGCCCGCCGGGCCCTGCCGCACCGGCGCGGAGCCCGGGACACGCGCTCCACGCGGGTTTGCGGCGGTAGCGGCCGCCCGACGCCGTACCGGCAGCCTCGGCCGGCTGCAGGGCGCCGGCCGGTGGAGTGGCCGTGGACCGACTCGCACAGCACGGTAGTACGGCCTATGCGTGAGGATGCAGATCCAGGTCGTGACCCGCGTCCCAGGGAGGGTTCGATGAGAGCATCGTGGATGATCGTGGCCGTCGCGGCGCTCGCCGCCTGCGCGCCGTCGCCCGCGCCGAGCGGCGGCTCCGGCGACGGCGAGCCGCAGAACCCGCGCGCCCCCGTGCCGGCCGGGAGCACCCCGTCCGCCGGCTCCGGCGCCGCCCCGGCGAACGAGGCCGACACCACGCGGCTGGCGCGGCTGGAGCGGGAGGCGCGCGCGATCGCCCGGGCGGACGGGTGCGCGGCCGTGCAGTGCCGCACCGCGCCGGTGGGGAGCCGCCCCTGCGGCGGGCCGCGCGACTACATCGTGTACTGCGCGGCGAACACCGATTCGGCGGCGCTGTTCGGAAAGCTGGCCGAGCTCGCGCGCGCCGAGGAAGACTACAACCGCCGCAACGAGCTGGCGTCTACCTGCGAGATGCGGATGCCCCCGGGCACGTCGGTGCAGGGCGGCCGCTGCGTGGCCGCCCCGTCGCAGGAGCTGGGGCCGCAGTAGCTCCGGGGCTTCGGCGCGAGCCGGTAAAACCGTGCCGACGTGCAACTTGTATGGCGCCGGGGGGAACGGTTGATGGTCGGGGGGAGTACACGGAGGCGACGGCACTCCCCGCCGCGGTTTTCACGAGAGGTCCCCCGATGACGGCAAGACGCGCCCTGCTGGCGCTCATGTGCATGATGGCGCTGCTGGCGCCGCGGCTGGCCGCGGCGCAGGGGCGGACCGCACCGCTGGAGGGCTTCGTGGCCTCCATCGCCCGGATGTGGGCCGCCGGCGACGCCAACGCCATCACCGCGCTGGCGCCGGCGGACGGGCGCATCTCGCTGGACCTGGGCACCGGCCAGGCCGGCGCCGCCGAGGCGCGCCACGCCGCCGCCGCGCTGCGCGAGCTGTTCCGCGACCGCGCCACGCTGAACGTGCGCCCCACGCAGGTGAACATCGCCGGCGGGCAGCCGCTGCGCGGGTTCGGCGAGCTGAGCTGGGCCTCGCGCCCGCGCGGCGTGACCGACAGCGACACCAGCACCGTGTACATCGGCGCGCTGTGGGAGAACGGCGCCTGGAAGATCCGGGAGCTGCGCGTGCTGCACTGAGCCTGAGCGCGCGTGAGACGGGGAAGAGTTGATGCTGTCAGCCGCCTGAATACGAAGCGGCGCCACCGTCCGGTGGCGCCGCTTTTCACTCGTGCGAGGGAGCTGGCGTCAGCAATCGCAGGCCGTCGCGGGGTAGGTGAGGCGGCAAAAGCCGGGGAAGGGGCTGGGGCAGCTGTACCCGGGATCCACGGTGTCCTCGCGGCCCTGCACCGTCCCACGCTCCACCGCGCCGGCGGCGGTCGCGAACGCCTCCACCTGCAACTCCTCCATGCTCAGGCGCAATTTCTTCCGGCTCGTCTTCATGTTGGCCTTCTGGGGTGGTTGGCTCGGAGCGCGTGCGAGCGCGATCGTAAACCGCCGAATGTGGCGGAGGTGCGCTTGTCACGACGTGAACAATGCGCGGAATTCTGCGGAACACAAGCGTCGTGTGGATCGTTGCGAGACAAGGATCGCCGATCTGGACACGCGCCGTGGCGGCGTGATCGAGAGCGAGATCACCACCGTGTGCATCGGCGCGCTGTGGGAGAACGGCGCCTGGAAGATCCGGGAGCTGCGCGTGCACCGAGCCGCATCCGCGGCGAGACCGAGAACGGGTGGGCCCAGCGCGGGCCCGCCCGTTCTTGTTCATCAACCCTCGGCTCACGGCGTTTCCTGCCGTAGACAGCGCCGGGCAGAGTTCCTGGCTTCGTGCTCGATCCTCTTCTTCCGATCGGGTCCGGACAGACCCTCCACGTGTATGCGCCCGTACATTTCAGGGCAGCATCTGCTCCGAAATCGTCCTAACCGGTTGCGTCGCAAAGGGTAGGAAGGTTATATTATGGGCTTCCCCACAGACGGTGATCTCTCCCCGGTGCACCGGTCCACTTCGGTCGCACCGTTTCTCGACCAATCACGTTGAGGACCTTACATGCACCTCCGTCGCTTTTCCGCGGTGCTCGCCCTGGCCGCCCTGGCCGCGTGCTCCGACGGTGACCTTACCGGCCCCGCCGCAACCAGCGGACCCGACGCCGCCCGCCAGCCGAACCCCTCGTTCGAGCAGCCGGACGGCCAGATCCCCACCCGCCAGCAGCAGCGCCCCGGCACCCTGATCGAGAAGAGCGACTCGGAGCTCTGGGGCTACGTGCAGGCGTCGGACGGCCTGGTGGCCGTGGGCCTCAAGGCGCCGGGCGGCATCCGCGGCACGTGGCGCGGCAAGATCCTGGTGGACCGCAACGACAAGGCGCAGGGGAAGGCGGCGGTGCTCGCCCAGCCCGGCGTGCGGCTGGTGAGCGAAGACGAGCTGCTCCCGGTGATGGAGGTGCGGCTGGAGAGCCAGGCTGCGCTCGCGGCCATCCGCAAGCTGCCCTTCGTGGACTACGTGGAGCCGGTGGTGGTGCCGCAGTCGCTGCCGCAGTTCGCCGGCATCGGCGGGTGCGGCTGGGGAAGCACCTGGACGGGCGACCGCCAGTACACCTCCACGGGCGACGTGTACTCGCAGAAGTTCACCGCCATGGGGATCCCCTCGGCGTGGAGCTACAGCAGCGGCGCGGGAATCAAGATCGGCCTGATCGACAGCGGCATCTCGTCGGGGCAGGGGCAGTTCGTGAGCACCTTCACCTCGGGGCAGAGCTACGGCCGCACGCTGAGCCTGCTGCGCATCTCGTCGCAGCCCAGCGCGTATGACGACTGCGGGCACGGCACGAAGATGGCCGGCATCATCGCCGCTCCGTGGGACGGGCAGAACGTGGCCGGCATCGCCTACCGCTCGAGCCTAGTGAGCGTGCGGCACGCCAGCGGCGTGGCGGCGGTGAACAGCAGCGATGCCAAGGCCAGCGTGCGCCTGGCCAACCAGAACGGCGCGCAGGTGATCGTAATGGCGTGGGAGTCGCTCAACTGGCTCTGGCAGGTGAGTGACGAGATCGAGTACTGGCACTACGGCCGCCAGGTGCTGTTCTTCGGCGCCGCCGGCACCAGCGGGTGCTGGGACGGCATCCTCGACAGCAACGTGATCTTCCCGGCCGACATGCCCGAGGTGGTGGCCGTCACGGGCGTGACCTATCCCAACGGCGGCGTGCCCTGCGGCATCCATCACGGGAGCGACGTGGAGCTCACCTCGTATCTCGACGTGCCCAGCACCGGCCGCTACACGGGCGACGTGGTGGGGATGGGCGGCAGCTCGAACGCCACCGCGGTGGCCGGCGGGATCGCGGCGCTGGTGTGGAGCCGCAACCCCGGCTTCACGCGCGACCAGGTGCGCGCCCGCCTGCACCAGACGGCGCAGTACTACCCGAGCCGGCACAGCAAGGAAGGCTACGGCCTGATGAACGCGTACCGCGCCGTCACCGGCTACTGAGCCGGGCCCGCGACGGGTACGTGACGGCTCCAGGGCGGTAGCCGGTCGACGGCGGCCCTGGCCGTTCCTCCTGACGGCCGCGGCGGGCGCACGGATCTTCCGTGCGCCCGCCGTCGTATCTGGTAGGATGGGGGTGAGTTGCGAAGATGCGTGTGAGCTCGCCCTGCACCGGCACGCAGTCCGCCTTCGCGGCGTCTTCGCGGACTTCGCGGGTAGAGATCGAGGCCGCGCGAGAAGTCCCCGTCGCGACCTCGAAGCCCTCCTGACGACAGAACCGCCGCCGCATGCGCCGACGGCCGCAGGCCGCGGCGAAGTTGTCCCTCCCCTGCGGTTCGGGGGAGGGACAGGCGCGAAGCGCCAGGGAGAGGGCCCCGCGCTTGACACCGCTCGCGCTTCCGGGCCAGAATCCGTCGCTTCGCCGCCGCTCCCAGCCGAACGCACCGGATGATCCAGGCCGATTCGCTCCTTGCCGCGCTGCGCGAGGCCGCCCGCCGCGAGCCCGAGACCCCGCGCGACCTGCTGAACCCCGAGGTGCTGCTGTGGAGCACGCTGCGGGTGGCGGGCGCCGCGGGCGTGGCGCTGCTGCTGTGGTGGATCCTGCGGGTGGTGATCCGCCGCATCGAGAAGTCGCTGGGCGAGCCGCAGTCGGGGGCGCTGACCGCGCAGGAGCAGCGCACGCGCACGCTCACCGGGCTGCTGCGCAGCGTGGGCAGGGTGATCATCTTCGTGATCTTCCTGTTCATGTTCCTGAGCGCCATCGGGCTGGACCTGGGGCCGCTGCTGGCCGGCGCCGGCGTGGTGGGGCTGGCCATCTCGTTCGGCGCGCAGTCGCTGGTGAAGGACGTGATCAGCGGGCTGTTCATCCTGATCGAGAACCAGTTCGCCGTGGGCGACGTGATCCGGATCGGGACCGTGTCGGGCGCGGTGGAGAAGATGACGCTGCGCGTGGTGGTGCTGCGCGACACGCACGGCGTGGTGCACATCGTGCCGAACGGCGAGATCAAGACGGTGAGCAACCTGACCCGCACCTGGGCGCGGGTGGTGCTGGACGTGGGCGTGGCCTACCGGGAGAACACCGACCGCGTGGTGGCCGTGATGCGCGAGGTGGGGCGCGAGCTGTGGAACGACCCCGACTGGCGCCCGCTGATGATCGAGCCCGTGGAGGTGCCGGGGATCGAGAGCTTCACCGACAGCGCGGTCACCATCCGCATCACCGCCAAGACGCTCCCGCTGAAGCAGTGGGACGTGGCCCGCGAGCTCCGCCGCCGCCTGAAGCGCCGCTTCGACGCCGAGGAGATCGAGACCCCCTCCACCAGCCAGAAGCTGGTGTGGGAGGCGGTGGGTGCCCCGCCGCAACCCGGCGCCGGGTTCGCGCCGGGCACCGCCCCGGGCGACCACTCGCCCGACGACCATTCGCCGGGCGCCGACCCGGGCTCCACCTCCACGAACGCATCGGACGACGAATGATTCCGCAGCGCAGGCGATGTAACCCGGCCCACTGACCCGAAACTCCGGCACGCACCTGCGCGCGCCGGCGGCCCGCCTGCATCCCAGAGCCTGAAAGGATTCGCGGAATCACGATGCCGCTTCGCTTCTACAACACGCTGACCCGCCGCGAGGAAGAGTTCGTCCCCCTGCACCCCGGCCGGGTGGGGATGTACACCTGCGGCCCCACGGTCTACGCGCCGCCTCACATCGGCAACCTGCGCACCTTCTTCTTCAGCGACACCGTCCGGCGCTACCTGGAGTTCCGCGGCTACGAGGTCCGCTTCGTGATGAACCTGACCGACGTGGACGACAAGACGATCCGCGGCGCGCTGCGCGAAGGGGTGCAGCTGGCCGACTACACCCGGCCGTTCGTCGACTCGCTCTTCCGCGACTTCGAGCGCCTGGGGATCCGCCGCGCCGACAGCCACCCGCTGGCCACCGACTACGTGCCGCAGATGGTGGACATCATCCGCCGGCTGGAGGAGAACGGGATCGCCTACGCGGCAGAGGACGGCTCGGTGTACTACTCGATCGGCCGCTTCGCCGACTACGGCAAGCTGTCGCGGGTCGACCTGTCGGCCGCGCGCCGCGGCGAGCGGGTGGCGGCCGACGAGTACGACAAGGAGGACGTGCGCGACTTCGTGCTGTGGAAGGCGGTGAAGCCCGAAGACGAGCAGGTGGGCGCGGTGTGGGACACGCCCTGGGGGCGCGGGCGCCCGGGGTGGCACATCGAGTGCTCGGCCATGAGCATGGACGAGCTGGGCGAGACCTTCGACATCCACGCCGGCGGGGTGGACCTGATCTTCCCCCACCACGAGGACGAGATCGCGCAGAGCGAGGGGGCGACCGGGAAGCCGTTCGTGCGCTACTGGCTGCACGGCGAGTTCCTGCTGCTGGAGGGCGACAAGATGGCCAAGAGCACCGGCAACATCTTCAACCTCCAGGACCTGGTGGACCGCGGCGTGCGGCCGTCGAGCATCCGCTACCTGTTCCTGACGGCGCACTACCGCAGCAAGCTGAACTTCACCTTCGCCGGGCTCGAGGCCAGCGCCGAGGCGGTGCGGCGGATCCGCGGCACGCGCGAGCGGCTGCGCGCCCACCCCGACGCGCGCGACCCCGACCCCGGTGACGAGCCGGTGCTGCACGAGACGGTGGACGGGGTGCTCGCGCGCTTCACCGACGCGATGGACGCCGACCTCAACACCAGCGTGGCGCTGGCCGAGCTGCACGGGCTGGTGAGCGCGGTCAACCAGCGGCTGGAAGCGCTGGGCGCGCGCCCCATCAGCAGCGCCGAGAAGCATGCGGCGCTCGACGCGTTCGAGCGGATGGACGCGGTGTTCGGCTTTCTGGCCGTGGCCGACGGCGAGAGCGGGGTGGACGCCGACCTGGCCGCGTGGGTGGAGGAGCGCATCGCCGCCCGCCAGGCCGCGCGCCAGGCCCGCGACTTCGCCACCGCCGACGCGATCCGCGCCGAGCTGACGGAGCGCGGGGTGGTGGTGGAAGACACGGCGCAGGGGGCGCGCTGGTCGCTGGCCGGGTAGCCGCGGGCCCCAAGGGTGGAACGCGGGCGGGGATGCTGTTATTTTTCCCGCCTCGGCCGCCTTAGCTCAGTCGGTAGAGCACCGCACTTGTAATGCGAAGGTCGTCGGTTCGATTCCGACAGGCGGCTCTCCCTCGTCTCGATCGACATGAACGCCGCGGCTCGCC
>DASWMA010000552.1:0-2312 GCA_036399995.1 Longimicrobium sp.
CCGCCCGGTGGACCCGGAGGTGAAGATGACGTGCGACAGGTTCCCGGGGACGGCGCCGCTCTCCGGCGCGTCCGCGGATTCCGCCGCGATGACGTCGCGCTCCACGTCGAGGAGGAGGAGCGCGGGCGTCTCGTCGGGCAGGCGATCCGCCAGCGCCCGGTCGGTGATGACCAGCGTGATCGAGGCGTCTTCGACCATGTAGCCCAGCCGCTCGCGCGGGTACGCCGGGTCCAGCGGCACGTATGCGCCGCCCGCACCCAGCACGCCCAGCATCGCGGCCAGGAGATCCGGAGTCCGCGGCAGGCAGATGCCCACGCGGGTTTCCGGCCCCACGCCGCGGCGCCGCAGCGCGTTGGAGATCCCGTTCGCCCGCGCCGCCAGCTCCGCGTACGTCCAGCGCTCGCCCCGCCACGAGAGCGCCACGGCCTCCGGCGTCCGCGCCGCCTGCGCGCGGAACAGGTCGTGGACGCACTCGCCGACGGGGTATCCCGCGTCGGTCGCATTCCACTCCTCGACCACCAGGCGCCGCTCCGCCTCGGGGAGCACGTCGAGCTCCCGCAGCGGCGTCGCGGGCGCGGCCTCCAGCGCGTCGACCAGCCGCTCCAGCGCCCGGTGCATCAGGGCGCACACGCGCCGCGGGTCGATGGCGGCCACCGTCTGCGCCGCCAGCCCGAAGCCTTCGCCCCCGTCGTTCACCGACAGCATCAGCGGGTAGTTCGTCCGCTCCTGGCCGCGGAGCGCGCTCACCCCCGTCATGGGTCCCGGCGCCTCGGCCGAGGGCGCGCGCGTCGTTTCCCCGCCCAGGCCGCTGTGGCGATAGTTCAGCAGCGAGGTGAACAGGGGGGCGGGCGCCGCCACGGCGCTGCAGCGCTGCGCCAGCGCCAGCGGCGCGTGCTCGTGGCGCAGCAGGTCGGCCAGCAGCGCGTGCATCCCCCGCACGCCCGCCGCCGCGCCCTCCGCGCCCAACCGCAGCCGCACCGGCAGCGTGTTGATGAGCATCCCCATGGTGCGGTCGGCGCCGCCCCCCATGCGCCCGAAGAGCACGGTGCCGAAGACCACGTCGTCGCGCCCCGACACCCGCGCGAGCACCTGCGCCCAGGCCAGGTGGAAGACGCTCGCCGCGCTCACCCCCAGCGCCTGCGCCCGCCCACGCACCCTGCGCGAGAGCTCCGCGTCCACCCGCAGCCGCGCTTCGGTGATGCCGGTGCCGTCGCCCCGCGCGTCGAGCACGCCGAAGGGCACCGTCGGCTCGTCCACGTCGCCCAGGAGCTCGCGGAAGAAGCGCTCGTGCTCGTCGCGGCTCACGCCCAGCCGCGCCTGCGCCACGTAGTTGCGGTACGGGATCGGGGGCGGGAGCTCGTGCGCCCGGCCCTGCAGGTGCGCCCCGACCTCGGAGAGGAGGTCTTCGAGCGTCTGGTGGTCCAGCACGAGGTGGGAGAACCACCAGAGCAGCACCCACCGGTCCCGCGCGGGGTCGGCGGCGACGAAGAGGCGCCACATCGGCGCCTGCCGGACGTCGAGCCGGCCGGCGCGCGGATCGAAGCGCGCCCACAGCTCCGCGGCGACGTCTCCCCCCGCCGCGTCCAGCGCCACCTCGTCGACCGGCAGCACCGCCCTGCGCCACACCACCTGCACCGGCTCGCGCAGCCCCTCCCAGGCCACGGCCGTGCGCAGCACGTCGTGCCGGTCCACCACGCGCTGCAGCGCGCCCACAAAGGCGTCCAGCCGCTCCCGGCTGTCGAAGGTCAGCATCTGCGCGAGCAGGTACGGATCGTTGCCGTCCGCCATCAGGTGGTGGAAGAGCATCCCCTCCTGCAGCGGCGCCAGCGGGTAGATGTCCTGTACGTTCCCCGCCCCGCCTTCCACCCCCGCCACGATCCCGTCGATCTCGGCCTGGCTCAGCTCGACCAGCGGGAGCATCGCGGGGGTGATCGCTTCGCACCCGGGCGGAATGGCGTTGGGGGGAACGCTCACCTCCGTGCTCTCGTGGCTCACCGCCGAGGCGAACTCCCACAGCGTGGGCGTGGTGAACAGCGTACGCACGTCCACGTGCAGCCCACGCTGGCGCATCCGCCCGATCAGCCGGACGGCCAGCAGCGAGTGCCCGCCCAGCTCGAAGAAGTGGTCGTGCCGCCCCACCCGCTCCACCGCCAGCAGCTCGGCCCAGATCCCGGCCAGCGCCGTCTCGGTCTCGCCCAGCGGCGGCTCGTAGCCGCGCGTGACATAGGCGGCGCCCCCTGCCGACGGCAGCGCCTTGCGGTCCACCTTCCCGTTGGGGGTGAGCGGAAGCTTCTCCAGCCGCACGTACGCCG
>DASWMA010000553.1:0-6184 GCA_036399995.1 Longimicrobium sp.
ACGCCGGCCAGCGCGTGCGTCTCCATCTCTTCCGTCATGAACACCTTGGTCACGCCCTGCATGTGGATCAGCGACTGGGTCGCGCTCATGGTCCGGTTCTCCGGTGATGTGTAGGGTGCGGCGCCGGCCCCGCGCGGGGCCGGCGCGGGTTCGTCATTCGTAGCGCAGGGCCACCATGGGGTCCACCCGCGTGGCGCGCAGCGCGGGCACCAGGCTGGCGGCCACCGTCGACACGATCAGCACGGCGATGGTGGCGCCGTAGGTGAGCGGGTCCAGGAAGTTCACCTGGAACAGGATCAGCTTCAGGAAGTAGCCCAGCGCGGCGGCCAGCCCCAGCCCCAGCACCAGCCCGATCGCCAGCTGGATCAGCCCCTGCCGCATGATCAGCCGCACCACGTCGCGGGGGTGCGCGCCCAGCGCCATGCGCACGCCCATCTCGCGGGTGCGGCGCGTCACGTTGAACGCCATCACCCCGTACAGCCCCACCGCGGCCAGCACCAGCGCCACCGCGCCCATGATCATGAACAGCGCGCCGAACACCCGGTAGAACCAGCTCTCCTCGTCGATCCGCTCCTGCAGCGTGTTCACGAAGTAGATCGGCAGGTCGGCGTCCATCCCCGCCACCAGGTTGCGCACCGGCGTGGTCATGGCCGCCGGCTCGCCGCGGGTGCGGATCACCACCGACATGAAGCGCTGCGGCGACTGGGCGAACGGGAGGTACACGGTCTCGGGGTCCTCGTTCTCGAGCCCGTCGTTCCACATGTCGGGCACCACGCCCACGATGGTGCGCATCGGCTCGGTGCTCTTCGCGCCGCCCATCCGGAAGCGCCTCCCCACCGGGTTGGTGGTGCCGAAGTACTTGGTGGCGAAGGTCTGGCTCACGATGGCCACGGGATCGCTGGTGCGCGTGTCGGCGGTGCCGAAGTCGCGCCCCTGCAGCGACACCTGGAAGGTGCGGAAGTACCCCGGGTACGTCGTCACGTAGTGGGTCTCGGGGTAGTCGCTGTCGCGGGCGTACGCCTTCCCTTCCACCGCGAAGCTCTCCGTGGGCGCCCCCAGCACGGGCAGCATCCCCGCCACGGTGTAGCTCTCCACCCCCGGCACGTCGGCCAGGCGCTGGTGCAGCTGGTCGAAGAAGCGCACCTGCGCCACGCTGTCGCGGTACCCGCTCTCGGGAAGCGCCACGCGCGCGGTGAAGATCGTCTTGGTGGGGAAGCCGTAGTCGGCGTTGGCCAGCCGGGTCACGCTCTTGATGGTGAGCCCCGCGGCCACCAGCAGGCCCACGGAGAGCGCGATCTCGAACACCACCAGCGCGCGCGACAGCCGCCCCACGCGGAAGCTGCTCGACCCGCGCGACTCGTCCTTCAGCACCTCGTTCACGTTGGCGCCCGAGGCGCGCAGCGCGGGGAGCACGCCGCTCACGAAGGTCACGAACAGCGTCAGCCCCAGCACGAACAGCAGGATCGGCCCGTCGATGCGGATCACGATGAAGAAGGGCGGATTGGTGCCCTCGATGGCGTCGTTGAACAGCTTCACCCCCTGGAAGGCCATCGCCACCCCCAGCACCGCGGCCACCACCGCCATCACCAGCGGCTCGGTCAGGAACTGCACGATGATGCGGCCGCGGCTGGCGCCCATGGCGGTGCGGATCCCCACCTCCTTGGCGCGCATGGCGGCCTGCGACAGGAGGAGGTTGGCCACGTTGGCGCAGGCGATCAGCAGCACCAGGAACACGGCGAACAGCATGGTGCTCAGCAGCCCCACCACCTCGGGGCCGATGAACGACTTGGTGTAGGGCTCCACGTAGGCGGTGATGTCGCGGTTGCTTTCGGGGTACTGCTGCGCCAGCCGCCGCGCGATCCCCGCCACCTCCACGTTGGCCTGGTCGAGCGACACGCCGGGCTTCAGCCGCCCGAAGGCGAACAGGTCGCCCCCCTCGCCGCGCGTGGCGGGGAGCGGGCGCTTCATCGGCACCCAGATCTCCTCGCTGGCGGGGAAGGCGAAGCCGTCGGGCATCACGCCCACCACCTCGGCGGGCTCGGCGTTCACGCGGATGGTGCGGCCGATGATGCCGCGGTCGCCGCCGTAGCGGTTCTGCCACAGGTGGTAGCCCAGGATCACCACCGCGGGGGCGCCCACCGCGTCTTCCCCCGCGCGGAAGGTGCGGCCCAGGTGCGGGCGCGCGCGCAGCAGCTCGAAGGTGTTGGCGGTGACGAAGGCGCCGTCGAAGCGCTCGGGCTTCTCGCTCCCGCTCACGGTGATGGTGCCGTTGGTGAACCCGCCCAGCCCTTCGAACGAGCGTTGCTGCGCGCGGTAGTCGTTGAAGTCGTGCAGGGTCACGTCCATCTCGGTCTGGTCGGCCACCGGGTTCGAGCGGCGGATGGTCACCACGCGGTCGCCGTTCTCGAACGGCAGGCCGCGCATCATCGCGCCGTACACGATGCTGAACATGGTGGTGGTCAGGCCGATGCCCAGCGCCAGCGTGATCACCGAGATCGCCGAGACTCCCGGGTTGTGAACCAGTTTCCGCGCGCCATAGCGGAGGTCCTGGAGAAGGGACATGGGTCGTGCTCCGGTATTCGGGTAGGGCAGGGGCGGGAGACGTCTGCCCCGGATCGGGAAGGGTCGGCGAGGGAGCGCCGCGCCCGGAGAAAAGTGGCTGCGGAGGCCCCTACGGCACCGTTCGCGAAGAGGTTTCGCAGGCGGGTGGATTCCGTATGCAGCGGGCGGAAGCGGCCATCACGATCCGGATGGTGCGGGGGTGCGGGGGTGCGAGGGTGCGAGGGTGCGAGGGTGCGAGGGTGCGAGGGTGCGAGGGTGCGAGGGCCAGCGGACGGGTGCGTGAGTGCGCGCGTGGAGCCGGCGTCCGGGTTCGGGTGACCGGCACGACTCGTGTACTGTCGCCCAGAGGGGAGCGGACGGGAACCCACGGGCGAGGGAGCCAGATGGCGTCGGCGGCGAGGAAGGCACGGCGGCAGGTGGACAGCATGGCGCGCGACGCCGCGCCCTGGGTGGAGCGGCTGGCGCGGGCCGGCTACTTCTCGCGCGGCGTGGTGTACGTGCTGGTGGCGCTGCTGGCCGGGCGCGCCGCGCTCGAGCATCGCCACCCCGAGGGCGCGCGCGGGGCCATGCTCGAGATCATCCGCCATCCGTTCGGCTGGGTGGTGCTGCCGCTGCTGGCGGTGGGGCTGCTGGGCTTCGCGCTGTGGAGCGCGGTGCAGGCCACGCTCGACCCCGAGCGGAAGGGGAACAGCGCCAAGGGCCTCGCCCACCGCGCCAAGTACCTGCTCACCGCGGTGATCTACACCGGCCTGGCGGCGAGCGCGGCGCGGTTGGCGGCGTACGGCCTGGCGGACAGGGACAGCGAGAGCGCCGGCCGCTTCACCGGGCCGGTGATGGAGCACCCGCTGGGGCGCTGGGCCGTGGCCGCCGCCGGCGTGGCGCTGGTGGCCTACGGCGCGTGGCAGATGTACCGCTCGGTGGCGAAGCACCCGGAGAAGCGGCTCGACCTGTCATCGCTGCGGCCCGACGTGCGGACGGCGCTCACGGTGGCCGGTCGTGTCGGGATGGCGGCGCGCGCGGTGGTGTTCGCGGTGGTGGGCGTGTACCTGGTGCTGGCCGGTCTTCACCAGCGCCCCGGCGAGGCGCGGATGCCCACCGGCGCCCTGGAGAGCGTCCGCCAGCAGCCGCAGGGCCACTGGCTGCTGGTGGTGGTGGCCGTAGGCCTGGCCGCGTTCGGGCTGTTCGAGATCGTGAAGGCGCGCTATCGCGTCATCCGCGCGTCGAGGTAGGTACGGCTGAACAGGTGCGTGAGTGCGTGAGTGCGTTCGGCTCCGGCCGGGGATCGGGTTTCGTCTCGGAGGCCTGCATCCGGCACTCCGCCCGGTCCCGCGCCGACCCCAACGCACTCACGCACTGGCGCACTCACGCACCTGTTCGCCGTTCGTCAGTCGTGGCTCTGCCCCCGCTCCTCGCGCGGATGCCCGTGCCCCTGGTTGGCCGACGTGCCGCTGCGGTCCAGGTCGCGGTCGGTGCCGCGGGTGGCGGCCTCGCTGGCGCCGAACTCGGCGCCGTGGTTGTTCTCGCCCTCGGTGCCCTTCGGCGTCATCCCCGTGTTGACGCCGCCCGGCTTCTGCGTGGTGCTCTTCAGGTCGCCCATCGTGTCTCCCGTTGCTGGTCATCCATCCCCCGGTCCTCGGAGGTGGGGAGAGCCGCAAGACACGTTCCCGCAACGGGTTGGGGCGGAAATGAATGGAGCCGGGCCGTGTTTGCGCGGTACACTTTCGCCACCGCGGGAGAAATTTCGCGCGCCGCCTGCGCTGTGGGGGAAAGTACGGATCTTGCGAAGGTCACGGAGCGGTTTCAGAATCGACAACCACCCTGTTGCGGTTGCGGCAAGGTCGCTTTAGGTTGGCGATAGGGACTGAAGCGCACGACGTGGATGGGGCTCCCCCCGTCCGCAGCGGGTTCGGCGCGCGGCCGTGCGATGGCCGCCGAACGAAAGGAGGTGGGCACGTGAAAATTCTCTGCATCTGCAGCGAGATCGCCACCGGCAGCGCTCTTTTGTGAACGCCCATGCAGCTACAGGCTGCGCGGGCGTTTTTGTTGTACCTACACCTTGGGAGGGTCTGATGCTCGACTCCGGGATGATCAACAAGATCCAGAAGGCGCGCGAGTACGCTGGGCAGCCCGAGCGGATCCACTTCCGCGAGCTGCAGGTCGAGTTCGACGGCAAGAACGGGCAGCACAGCGTGGACTTCCGAGAGGGGCACTGGCACTGCGACTGCGACTACTTCCGCGGCCACCACACCTGCAGCCACACGATGGCGATGGAGAAGGTGCTGGGCGTGATGGCGCCCGCCGAGGCCGCCGAAGTGGCCTGAGGACCGCAACCCGCCGCGCCCCGACCCGGCGCGGCCCCTGAAGACCTGCGATCGCCGCGAGCCCCGAACCGGGGTCGCGGCGATCGGCGTTCCGGGGGGTGATTACCGTTCCGGAGGTCGATCGTGCATTCCGCACCAGCCCCGGAGATGAACCGTGGCACGATGACGAAAGCCTCGCAACCCGCGCGAGGCTCGTCTGGAAGCCGGGAGATCGCGGGCCGCGGATCGGCCGTGAGAACGTCGCGCCGCTAGAGGGCGGCGTTCACCTCGGCGCCGAACAGCACCAGGCCGCGCAGCCGCACGCGGCGCGGCCGCCGCAGCCGCTCAGCATCCGCGCACAGGCGCGCCGACTCTGCCCGCACCTCCCGCGCCCTGTCGCAGAGCTCCGCGGCGATGCTGACGTTGGCCTGTGCGAAGGCGACCGGGTTTTCGCACTTCACACCGCCCCCCCCCCCGCTGCGGAATTCGCGTTCATCCGGTTTTCCGGTTCTCTGTTGGCTGGCGACGTTTCTTCCAGGATATGCGCACCCCGTGTACCACCGCTGTCGCAGACGGAGCGCTCGAGGATGACGGTCCCCGGCTATCCTGTCGAGCCCGCTCGTTCCACCACTTCACCGATGTCGTTCCACACCATCCAGTGCCGGTTCAGCTCCACGGCACCGTGGCGGCGGTAGAACGGACGTGCCTCGTCGTCGCCCACGTCCACGCACACGCGGCGCGCGCCGTGCTCCACGAACCACCCCGCCAGCAGGCGCAGCAGCGCCGACGCCACGCCGCCCCGGCGGTGCTCGGCGACCACGTAGATCCACTGCAGCTCGCCGTCGCAGCCGAAGCGGTGGGTGAGGTGGCCGGCGGTGTAGCCGATCGGCGTGTCGCCCACCGACGCCATCCAGAGCACCCGCGGGAGAAGCGCGTGCTGGGGATGGTGCTCGCCGGCAAGGTACTGCGGCATCCGGTGGTCGCCGCCGGCCTCGCCTTCTCGCGGCAGCCCCACCGGCCGGGGAACGTCCGCCAGCTCCGCCTTTCTGTACTCGATCATGGCCGTCGGACGCTCGGAGACACCGGTGGGTGCCTGATGCCAGGCTCATACCCGGTCACCAGGCATCGATCTGGATCAGGGAGGAAATGGATCACGCAGAGTCAGCAGAGTCATCAGAAAAGAGTCCAGTCCAAGAAGTCAGATCGCTGTTTTGGGGGATGTCAGGCGAATCCGTTTGCCGGGCGGATGCCGGGATATTGTGACGGTGAGGCGCTCCGGAAGAAGGAGCGGAGGCGGCTCGACAATCCGGCAGCACGGGTCA
>DASWMA010000554.1:0-7454 GCA_036399995.1 Longimicrobium sp.
CTCATCACGCGCGATCTCCTCCGGCCCGCCGCCGAAACGCGCCAGCTCGCGGGCGATGTCGCGCAGCTCGTCGCCCCCGCCCGCCGCCAGCCAGGCCGCCGGCGCCGTGCGGCCCAGGGTGGAGAGGAAGTCGCGCCGGGAGAAGGGCATCGGAAGGTGCCGAGTGCGGGGTGCTGGGTGCGGGGTGCGGGGGGTGAACGAACGATGGCGGCGATGATGGCATCGCGCCAGACGCGGTGCCGGACGCGCGCGATCCTGGGGCGATCGGTGCAACGGCGCGGACTACGGGCTCCTGGTTCAACCGGGGGTGGTGCGGCGCGGCACTGGCCTCGTGAGCCCCTCACCGTGCAGCGCCTTTCTCTCTCCCAGGATCACCGCAGCACTGAATTGGAGAGGGGGATCTGGGCGCTGTGCTCGCGGTCGTTCCGAGCGATGTTCGCCCTCGTGCACCGGCGTGCGCCCACCCGGAAGGCCGTAGTCCGCGAAGGCGGACTTCGTGTGGTTGTTGCAGCGAATTCATTCGCCCCGGCCTTCTCATCCCCCATGACACGCGCCCGCCGCCCTGGGGGGCGGCGGGCGCGGCTACCGACGCCAGCGTCTGCCGGGGCTTAGCTCGTGACCTTCACCGTCACCTCGTAGCCGGCCGCCTGGAGCTGCGAGGTGGTGAGGGTTCGGCTGTTCCCCACCTGGTCGTCGATGAGCACCTCCAAGACCGTCCAGCTTCCCGGCTCGGTGAACTGCTGGACGATGATCGGGCAGGTGTACGTTCCCGCCGTCGCCGTTCCCGAGGCGAGCACGCACCCCGACGACACCGCGCCCGACGCGCCGCCCGGGCTGCGGAGGAAGACGAACATCCGCCCGATCCCCGAGGCGTCGTCGGTCACCGAGACGGTCGCGAAGGTGGTGTCGGGCGCGGTGCGCACGTCGATCGAATCGGGGGCGAGGGAGAAGCCGGTGAGCACCGGCGCGGCCGCGTCGTGGACGCTCGCAACCTTCAGCGCCGTCGGGAAGCCCGCCGCCTGGAGCTGCGCGGTCGTGAGGGTGCGGCGGTTCCCCACCTTGTCTTCGAGGAGCACCTCCGACACCCTCCACTCTCCGGGCTCCATCCACTGGCGCACCAGGATCGAGCAGTGGAAGGTCCCCGCCGTCTCGCTTCCCGTGACCAGCTCGCACGAGTTGCCCACACCGCCGCTCGCGCCCGACGGGCTGGTGACGAACACGAACATCCGCCCGATCCCCGAGGCGTCGTCGGTCACCGTGACCATCGCGTCCACCGTGTCGGCGCCGGTGCGCACGTCCACCGAGTCGGGGGTGAAGGAGAAGGCCGTGAGCACGGGAGCGGCCGCGTCGTGGGTGCTGGCCACCTGCAGGGTCACCGGGAACCCGGCGGCGCGCAGCTCGGCCGTGGTGTAGAGCCGCATGTTGCCCAGCGCGTCCTCCACCTGCACCTCGTTGATGATCCAGCTCCCGGGCTCCACGAACCGCCGCACCAGCACCTTGCAGGCGTAGGTGCCCAGCGTGGCGGTGCCCGAGGTGAGCGTGCACCCCTCCGTCACCGCGCCGCTGGCGCCGCTGGGGCTGCGGAAGAAGACGAAGACGCGCCCCACCCCCGACAGGTCGTCCGAGACGGTGAAGGTGACGTCGAGCGTGTCGGGCGACGCCTGCACGTCCACCGCGCCGGGGGCGAAGGAGAGCGCCTCGAGCGTGGCCGGCGTCACGTCACCCGACCCCTGGTACACGCTCACCTGCGTGAAGCCGCCGCGCCCGCCGCCCGTCGCGAAGATGAACGCGTTGCCGGGGGCGATCGCGGTCACCTGCCCCGAGGCGTCGACCGTCGCGACCGCGGGGTTGGACGACGACCAGGCCACGGGGTCGCCGGTGGCGCGCCCCGAGCCGGTGCGCACCGTGGCCGTAAGCATGCGGGTGGCGCCCACCGGCAGCGACGGGTGCGCCGGCGCCACGTCCACCTGCCCCGCCTCGTTCGCCGCGGGTGCCGAGACGTAGAGGCTGAAGGTGAAGACGTCCACCGTGGGCGGCAGGCTGAAGCGCCACTCCCGCGGCGCCGAGGTCTGGTTGGGCGCCAGCACCTGGTCGTAGCGGAAGAAGGGCTGCCCCGCGGCCGTGAACACGGCGGTGCCGTCGGGGTTCTGCACGCTCACCGTCCCCTCGCCCTCCGTGACGGTGGGGCCGCTGGCGAAGAACACCCGCACGCCCTGCGGCGCGGGGCTGACGCCGTCGGTGGTGCCGATCGCCTGCGGCATCAGGTTCTGCACCGTCACCTCGGTGCGGAGCGTGCCGGTGCCGTCGTACGAGGTGCCGCTGGAGGCCAGCTTCACGTACCCCTCGCCGGTGATCAGGTCGGCGCGAACGCCGGCGGGCGCGGCCGTGCGGCAGCCCACGGTCCCCGCACGGACGGTGACCGTGCAGGTCAGCCGCGCCGCGGCCGGCGCGGGAGACTGGACATCAGGGGCGACGGGGCTCCGGTCGGCGCAGGCCGCCAGGGCCAGCGCCAGCGGAACGAGCCGCAGCGATGCGGAGACGCGGATGTTCATCGTGGGAGCGGAAGGATGCGGATAAATGCGGCGGACTGGAACAGGTGACGCTATTCCATGTGAATACGAAACTAACGACGCTGCATGGGTTTACGCAATCTCTCGGCGCGGTCACCGGGCAGCAGAATGTCCAAACAATGCCCCCGCTCCGCCTCCCTGCGCCACTACCGGTGCGTCCGGGGTCCGGCCGCCGGCGGGCACGGTGCGATCATCGTCTGGCGGGGAAGGGGGATGCGGCGAAATGAAACGAGGAAGGAGACCGGGGCGGAGGACGATGCAGCGGAGGGGAACGCTGCGCGGCTCGAGCGCGCCGGCGGGGCTCGAGCCGTGTGCGGACGGGGAGAACCTCACCGGGGAACTATCGGACGGTGAGGTGCTCCGTGGCCTCCGCCGCGAGCGCCGCCTCGGCCGCCCGCTGCAGCACCGCCGCCATCGCGGGGTCGATGCGGAGCACGCCGCCGTTGCGGAGCTCGAGCGTGGACGGCGCGCCCACCGGCGAGCGGTCCAGGAGCTTCGCGTAGATGACCAGCGCGGCCGTGTACGTTCCCGCCACGGAAGGATGGAGGCCGTCGGAGGCGTAGACCGGCACTTCGGGGTCGGTGCGCAAGGCGGCCCGCCACGCCTCGCCCGCGGGAAGGAGGATCCCGCTCACCTCCTGTGCGGCCAGCCGGTACGATTCGCTCGTGCGGTCGAAGTCGCCGAAGCGGGGGAGCGACGGCCACACGGCGTAGAGGGCGGGCGTGGCGCCGGCCGCGCGGATCTCTCCCGCGAAGCGCCGCGTGTACTCCATCAGCAGCGTGCGGCTCTCGGGGAGGGCGGAGGGGCCCTGCTGCAGCACCACCACCTCCCACCCGCGCGCCGCGATCGCCGAGCGCGAGCCGCCGCCGTTCCAGTGGTCTTCCAGGCTCCAGTCCGGGGTGGCCACCATCCCCACCCGCAGCGTGTCGCCCGAGGCCAGCGCCAGCGCCCGCACCATCTCGGGCAGGGCGTTGGAGTACGTCAGGCTGTTGCCGATGAAGAGCACACCGCGCCCGTGCTCCACTTCCACCTGCGTGGGCCCCGCGCCGCCGCACGCCAGCACCAGCGCGAGCGCGGCCACGCCCATCACCCTCCGCGCCCCTCTCATCGGCCCCCGCACGAAGCTCCCCATCGTCTCCCCCCCCCCGGTTGTGGACGCTCTCGATCTTCGGGTAGGGAACGTTCCGGCCGCCGGATTTCTTTCGTCCGTGGGACCGATCGATGCGGGGAGGTGTCGAACGGCGAGATGCGGGACCGGGAGCCGCGGCCGCACTATCTTTCTCGCCCTGCCGCCAACCGGACTGCGACCGTCGTATCCGCGCCGACGAGGGAGACCCTGAGCCCGATGAACGTGCCCGATCCCAGACGAACCGTCGAAGACGGCTACGACCGCATCGCCGAGCGCCACGCGGCGTGGGCGCTGGAGACGCGCACCGAGGAGCGGGCGCGCTCCGCGGCCGTGCTGCTGGACCGGCTGCCGGAGGGTGCGGAGGTGCTGGAGCTGGGGTGCGGCGCGGGCGGCCCCACCACGCGCGCGCTCGCGGCGCGCTTCCGCCTGACCGGCGTGGACATCTCGGCGCGGTCGGTGGAGCTCGCGCGGCAGGCGGTGCCCGGCGCGCGCTTCCTGCACGCTGACATGACGCGGCTGGAGCTTCCGGCGGAGTGCATGGACGGCGTGGCGGGCTTCTACTCCATCATCCACGTGCCGCGCGATGAGCACGCGGAGCTGTTCGCCCGCATCGCCACGTGGCTGCGGCCGGGCGGGGTGCTGGTGGCGGCGCTGGGCGCACAGGATACGGCCGCCGGGTACGAGCCCGACTGGCTGGGCGCGCCGATGTACTGGAGCGGCTACCACGCGCCCATCGCCCAGGGGGTGGTCGCGGCCGCCGGGCTCCAGCTCGAACGGGCGGTGGTGGAGACGGCGGACGAGGACGGCCAGCCGGTGAGCTTCCTGTGGGTGGTCGCGCGCAAGCCGGCGGGGGAACCCCCTGGTGAGCGCCACGCCGGGTACGCGCATCCCGCCCCGCGCCGGGCGTAGCGCCCCGAACCGCAGCCGTGTCCGGGCGGAGTAGCCGCGAGCGAAGCGAGCCCCCGTCCCTCCCCCAGGTTGTTTTGGGGGAGGGACAGGCGCGCAGCGCCAGGGAGAGGGCCCCCGCGGCGCCCGCGGCTACCGCCGGGATGTTCCGTCGCCTGGATGCGGGGAGACGAGGAGCGCGGCTGACGCGGCTACCAGCTTTCCGCGGTGGCGGCGCCCAGCGCGAAGATCGCCGCAAGGACGTGCGCCGCGGCGATGACGACGACCACGATGGTGGCGAGATGGGGCCGGTGCGTAGCGGCTCGCGCGGCGCCGATCAGGATTCCGTAGAGGGGGAACTGGACCAGCGCGAGATACGCGAAAGGGTCCGTGATCTCCTGATTCGCCAGCGTCGAGAGCATCGTCCAGGGAAAGCACAGCGCGGCCGGGACGTAGGATCCGTGTCCGCCACCGGCGAGGAACACCGACAGCACCACGGCCACGCCCCCCACGATCATCGAAAGCCGGACGGTGCGCCAGAAGGGCGAGGGGGGCGAGGCCGGCATCGCCTCCGGAACGGGGATCCCGTCGGGTGTGTTCGACATGATCGGTGGGGATGATGATGAAGGGGTGCAGGCGGCGCGGCGGGGGTGGCGCCAACCGAAGCGCCATGATGCACCAGCACGCGGAACGCGCGGACGCGTGGTCTGGAGTCTACACGCCGCATCCCCTGGTGAAAAGCCGCCCGGATGTTACGACACTGGCGATTTTCTCCCGCGCACCGGCGTTTCGTCCGCCTGGAAAGCCTGTAGTCCGCGAAGGCGGACTTCGTGTGGTTGTTGCAGCGAATTCATTCGCCCTTAGTTTCCCGGCGCACCTCCGGGATCTCCGCCGCTCTTCACTCGCCGCCGATGCCGACCTCAACCGAGCTCCCGCTGGTCTCCCGCGCCCGCGCGCACCCCAGTTCCGTCGCGCTGGTGGACGCGGCGGGCGAGCACACGTACGCGGCGCTGCTCGACGCGTCGGCGCGGGTGGCGGCGGCGCTGCTGGGCGGGGCGGGGGAGCTGGCCGAGGCGCGCGTCTGCTTCCTGGTGCCGCCGTCGTTCGAGTACGCGGCGGTGCAGTGGGGCGTGTGGCGGGCGGGCGGCATCGGCGTGCCGCTGGCCGTGTCGCATCCGCCCGCGGAGCTCGAGTACGCGATCGGAGATGCCGACGCGGCCATCGTGGTGGCGGCGCCGCACTTCGCCGAGGTGCTGCGGCCGCTGGCCGAGGCGCACGGCGCGCGCTTCATGACCACCACCGAGGCGCTCGCCGCCGCGCCGGCACCGCTGCCGGCCGTGGACGAGGCGCGGCGGGCGATGATGCTCTACACCAGCGGCACCACCGGCCGGCCCAAGGGCGTGGTGTGGACGCACGCCAACCTCCGCGCGCAGCTCGAGACGCTCACCGAAGCGTGGGAGTGGCGCGCGGGCGACCGCACGCTGCTGGTGCTGCCGCTGCACCACGTTCACGGAATCGTCAACGTCCTCGGCTGCGCGCTGTGGAACGGCGCCAACTGCGAGGTGCAGGCGAAGTTCGACGCGGACGCGGTGTGGGCGCGCATCGAGAGCGGCGCGCTGACGGTGTTCATGGCCGTGCCCACCGTGTACGGACGCCTGATCGCCGCGTGGGAGGCGGCCGAGCCGGCGCGGCGCGAGCGGATGTCCGCCGCCTGCCAGGGTCTCCGGCTGATGGTCTCGGGCTCGGCCGCGCTGCCGGTGAGCACGCTGGAGCGCTGGCGCACCATCAGCGGCCACACGCTGCTGGAGCGCTACGGGATGACGGAGATCGGGATGGCGCTCTCCAACCCGCTGCACGGCGAGCGGCGCCCCGGCTCGGTGGGCGTGCCGCTGCCGCGCGTGGAGGTGCGGCTGGTGGACGAGGATGGCGGCGAGGTGGAGCCCGGCGCGCCGGGAGAGATCGAGGTGCGCGGCCCCGGCGTGTTCCTGGAGTACTGGCGCCGCCCCGACGCCACCGCCGAGGCGTTCCGCGACGGCCGCTGGTTCCGCACCGGCGACGTGGCGGTGGTGGAGGGCGGCTACCACCGCATCCTCGGCCGCCGCAGCGTGGACATCATCAAGACCGGCGGCTTCAAGGTCAGCGCGCTCGAGATCGAAGAGGTGCTGCGCACGCACCCTTCGGTGGCGGAGTGCGCCGTGGTGGCCGTGCCCGACGAGGTGTGGGGCGAGCGCGTGTGCGCCGCCGTGGAGACGGCCGACGGCGCCGCGCTCACGCTGGACGACCTGCTCCCCTGGGCGCGCGAGCGGCTGGCCCCCTACAAGCTCCCGCGCGCGTTGCAGGTGGTGGACGCCCTCCCGCGCAACGCCATGGGCAAGGTGATGAAGCCCGAGGTGGCCAAGCGGTTCTCGGGCGGGTGAGGTACAGTGCCTTCCCCTGCGCTTCCACCGTGTGGGTGTCCGCAGATTCGACACTGTTCGGAGGGACGAATGGAAGACAGCAAGCAGATTGAGATCACATCCCACGGTCCCGTGGAGGCGGCGAAGGTCGATGATGCCGACCTGATGCGCTTCCGCGAAGCCGGGCCCAGTGCCGGCCTCATAAGCGTGGCCGGCGGGTGGCCCGGCTCGGACGAGCTTGTGCGGGAGGTCGAGGCAACCGGCCGAACGGCGGCTCGTCGCAGGCGCCGTTGAAGTCCGCGAAGGCGGACTGCGTGCCGTTGTAGCCGCGAGGTAATCGTTCAGGTGGGCGGCAGAAGCAGCTTAGGTGCGGGCGTGCCTGCGCGCAGGGCTTGGATGGAAGCTGCGACGAAGTCGAGCGGGTGAGTGCGCTGCTGCTGGCAGGTCGCGCTGACCGTGAGAATGCGCTCCGCG
>DASWMA010000555.1:0-10885 GCA_036399995.1 Longimicrobium sp.
CGGGGTCGCCGGAGGGCCGTTCGCGGGCGCCGCCGCCGGTCCGCCTCCACCGGCCGGCGGAGCGGATGCCGTGCCGGCGCCTGCCCCCGGCGTCCCAGGTGCCGCGTCGGGCGCATCCAGCGCGGTCCAGTCGAACGGGACGCTCTGCAGGTCGGGCAGGGTGGGGGGGAGCGGCGGCTGTGACTCGACGTCGGCGATGCGCTCGGTGAGCGCGCGGATGAACGCGTCGTAGTCGCTGGCCACGTTGGCGCCGCGCATCCGCCGCAGCCACTTCACCCCCTGGTTCCCGTACTCCGCCGGGTATCCCCTGGAGGTGTCGTTCAGGTACTTCAGGGGCTCGGGAAGGAGGTGCTCCACCCGCTTGCGCGCCACCCAGAGAACCGGGAACATCCGCGCCTCCGCGCCGCTCGCGTCGCCCGCCGCCTGCATGCGCGCCTTGAACGCCAGCCACTCCTTGGTGCAGTACGGGCTCAGCAGGTACGCGGGCGACAGCAGGTACACGAACGAGCGGCTGGTCTCGAGCCCGCGGGCGAGCTCCTTCAGCCAGTTTTCCCCCAGCCCGATGTCGTTGATGTCGAGGAAGCACGCGTCGTTGACGGGCACCCCGGTCTCGTCGGCGATGCTCTTGCGCAGGTCCTTCTCGAAGTCGTCGAAGTAGACGTCTCCCCTGGCGTTTTCGCGCGCGTAGCTGAAGAAGTAGCAGTACGGCCCGGGAGTGCGGCGAGTGTTGGGGGGCATCATGGTCGGGGGGATGGTGCGGAGGATCCGGTGCGTCCGCGCGTCGGGAAACGGGGTCTCCCCGCGCGGGAACGGTTTCGTCGGGTGCGTGTTCGCGGAAGGACGGCCCGAGACGGAAGTACCACTGGAAGAGACGGCCGGCGAGGTGCCGATTCGCACGTCAAGCGACGATAAACAGAAACGGCACGGCGGGCAAGCGCGCGGGCGGGGGAGGTGGCCGGCGGCGGAACGCGCTGGAGGGGGTCGATCCCGGATGCGGAGCGGGGCCGGTGGCGTGTGCCACCGGCCCCGCTTCTCACGGCCGCGGATCCGTCCGCGTGAGACCGATCAGTTGTTCGACGGCTCGCCGTTGCCGTTGCCGGTGCTCGACGCGCCCAGCTCCTGCGGCTGGCCGGCACCGCCGATGTCGATCTTGCGGCGGCGGGCCTTCTCGCTCTTGGGGATGCTCACCATCAGCACCCCGTCTTCGAACGCGGCCTGGATGTTCTCGGCATCCACGTCGCGCGGCAGGACGAACGAGCGGGCGAAGGTCCCCCAGCGGCGCTCGGCCAGGTGGTAGCGGCCGTTCTGCCCCTCGGTGCGCTCCTCGCGCTTCTCGCCGCGGATGGTGAGGACGTTGTTCTCCACGTCCACCTCGATGTTCTCGCGCTTGAGGCCGGGCATCTCCACCATCACGCGGATCTCGCGCTCGGTCTCCACCACGTCGGTCTCGGGGGCGCGCATCAGGTTGCCGCCGCTGCGGCTGCCGCCGTTGCCGAACACCTGGTCGAACAGCCCGAACGGGTCGGCGGGAAGGCGGTTGTAGGTCGGTGCGATGGCCATGGTGATTTCTCCTGTGCTTTGGGGTTCCGGCGGCCCCTCCGCGGAGCCGCTGACACGGGAAAACTTCAGGTTCTGGCGCGGGCCCCTCGCCCGCGCCGCTGGCCCTGGAAAAGGCAAGCGGTGGACCAGCCATCTTCGGCCATTCCGACAAGCTTTTCGCTCATTTCGACAGGCGATTCTGCAACGCTGGCAGCGACCCCGCGCCGCATGCTCTGGAACGGGAGAGCGCAAAGGGGACGAGGGAGCACGTGGCCGCTCCTCCGTCCCCTTTCGTCTCCCACGGTTACCGGCGGAGGTCGCCGCTACCGCCGTCGTCCGATCGCCGCAGCCTTAGCGGGCGGTGATCCACGCCACGTTGGCCGTGGGCCCGTTCTCCGCCGTCCGCACCTCGCCCAGGAAGAGGGTCATCGGGTCGATGCCGGGGATGCGCCGGCGCATCTGCGCCTCGAGCTCGGCCGAATCCCACCCGCTCGCCGCCTCGATGGTGCCGGTGCCGCTCTGGCGGACGGTGCCCGCCGGGTCGGCCACGAACCACACGTACTCGCGGCCGGTGGTGCCGCCGGCGGCCACGCCCGGGTAGCGCGCGGCCAGCTCGCGGCGGATCCGCGCCTCGCGGTCCTGCATGGCCGTCACGTCGTCGGCCGAGCCGGCCGGCTGCACCGACGAGCTGGCGGGGCTGCTGCGCATGGTGATCGGCAGCCGGACCCTCACGCGCACCGCGCGCCCGTCCTTGACGCCCGGGCGGAAGCGTGCCCCGTTCACCACGGTGATCGCCGCCTGGGCGAACGCCTCGTGGGTGGCCCGCAGCACGGTGGCGTTCCGCGGCACGCCGTCAGTGCCCACCACCAGCTCGACCTCCACCTCGCCGCGGATGCCGGCGTCACGAAGGAGCGGCGGGTAGGTGCGGTCGATCAGCCGCCCCACGGCGCCGGTGTTGGTCATCACCGGGGCACGGTCCACCTCGCTCAGCGCCCACACCCGCGACGTGTCCTGCACGGTGGCCGCGTTCGCCGCCGCGGCTGTCTCGGCCGGGCGCGGCGCATCGGCCGGCACGGTGAGGGTGGAGGAGTGCGCGGCGGGCGCGGCGCGGCGGGCGGCCACGGCCGGCGCGAGCGTGGCGGGTGCGGCGGCCGGCGACGCCGCACGGACGGGGATGAGCGGAACGCGGGCCGGCGCGGGGAGCGCGGCCAGCGAGACGGCGGCCACACCGGCGAGGGCGGTCCAGGCCAGCACCAGCCGCCGGCGGTGCGGGGGTACACGCATGGTCATGACGTCGATTCTCCTCTCCAGGAAGGAACGGGGCTCCGAGAAAGACACCAGCGGAACCGGCGCGCCCGCGCCGCCCAGCCGGCCGATCTCCAGCAGCAGGCGGCCGTACGCACGCACGTCGCCCGTGTCGCGCAGGGTGCGCGCGTCGCAATCCACCTCCATCGCCAGCCGCAGGCGCCGCAGCTGCCACCACAGCGCGGGGCTCCACGGCATCAGCGCCACGGCCACCAGCCCGGCCAGCAGCAGCAGCGGGTCGCCCGCACGGACGTGCTCGCGCTCGTGGCGCAGCATCAGGCGCTGCAGCGGCTCGGCCCACCCCAGCGTCCAGCGCGGCATCACGATGCGCGGGCGGACGAAGCCCACCACCGCGGGGCCCACGCTGGGCGACACCAGCACCGTCTCGCCGGCCACCGTCTCCACCAGCCACGCGCGCCGCCGCCGGGCCAGCCGCAGCGCCGCCACCGCCAGCGCTGCCGCCATCGCCAGCGTGCACGCCCCCCACGCCCAAGGCAGCGCGGTCTCCACGCGATCACGGATGGCCGGCAAGGACGACGTCGGGGCGGTCGACGGATCCACGAACCGAACCGCATCACCAGCCAGCGCGTCTCCCGGTGCCTGCTGGATCGCACCGATGGCTTGGACGCCGCTCTCCATCCGCGCCGGCCGAGGCAGGGCGAAGGGGAGCACCAGCGAGGCGGCCAGCGCCGCGACCCACGCGCCGCGGGTGGGGAGGCGCAGCAGGCGCAGCGCGCGCTCGGCGGCCAGCGCGGCGGCCCCGGCCAGCGCGGCCACGGCGGCCGCGAACACCATCCACGCCATCATCCCTCACCTCGCTCGCGGAGGCGTTCCTCCAGCAGCTTCTGCATCCGGCGCAGCTCGTCGTCGCCCAGGCCGCGGTCCGAGACGAGGTGCGTCAGCAGCATCTCGGGCGAGTTGTTGAACAGCTTGCGGGTGATGCGGCGCAGCACGCTTTCGCCGGCGTCCTTGCGCTCGACCAGCGGGTGGTAGCGGTACGCCTTCCCCGCCTCGGTGTGGCCCACGTACCCCTTCTCCTCGAGCGTGCGGAGGATGGTGAGCACGGTGGTGTAGGCCAGGTCGTCGGGCATGCGGGCGCGCACGTCGGCCACGCTCCCGCCGCCGATCTCCCACAGCACGGACATCACGTCCAGCTCGCGGTCGGTGAATGCGATCTCCACGTTCGCTCCTCGGTGGGTTTCGATGCGGTGGATCAGCGGATCTCCGACACCTGCACGCGCTCGGGCGCGAAGTCGATCACCATCACCGTCTGCCCGCTGTTGGTGAAGGTGAGGTCGTTCACCACCGCCCGCGCGGCGTCGGCGAAGCGCGGGTCGCCCCGCACCACCTCCACGTCGCGCGCCCTGCCGTCATCGCCCACCTGCATCGACAGCGCGATGCGCCCGGTGATGCCGGCGTCGCGGAAGGCCGGCGGGTAGTGGCGCCGCACCGCCGCGCGAAACGCCGCCCGGTGCGCCTCCTCTTCGGCCGACTGCGCGGCGGTGGAGCCGGTCGCCACCGTGGGCTTGAGCTGCACCAGCATCATCTGCACTTCGGTGGGGCCCAGCTCGCCCGGCTTCGCCTTGATCACGTTCACGCTCGCGGTCTGGTCGGCGTACCGGTTGTACGCCTCCAGCCTCGCGGTCTGCGTCTGCCCGGCGGTGGCCGCCACCGGCGCGGCCCTCAGGTAGTCGTGGCTCACCACCTGTCCGTCGGCGTCCAGCACGAAGGCGATGATGTCGCCCGGCGGCGTGCCGTTGCGCAGCACCTCGGCGTAGTACTGCTCCAGCAGCGCGCGCGGGGTCAGCGGCGAGCGGGCGAAGCTTCCCTCGGGGCCCGCCACCTGGCGCGTGCCGCCGGGCGACGGCTGCATGGGCGTGGGGGTCTCGCAGGCGGCGATGGCCAGCGCGACGGCCACGGCGCCGAGGCCGGCGGCACGAAGGAGCGGGCGGCGTACACGGGGAGCGGTCATGATGCGGATTCTCCGTTCAAGGGTAGACACGGGCTCGGCGAAGGCCGCGGACGCGGCCGGCCGGGCGTGCGTGGTGCGGCGGCCCATCTCCAGCAGCACCGATCCGTAGGTGCGCACGTCGCCGCGGCGGGCCAGCACGCGGGCGTCGCAGTCGACCTCCACCGCCAGCCGCAACCGGCGCAGCTGCCACCACACGGCGGGGTTCCAGGGGGTGAGCACCGTGGCGGCGAGCGCGGCGGCCAGCAGGCGCGGGTCGCCGGCGCGCACGTGCTCCTGCTCGTGCCGCAGCACCAGCGCGCGCGCTTCCGCGTCGGCGTCCAGCGCCCAGCGGGGAAGCACGATCCGGCTGCGGAAGAGCCCCACCACCGCCGGCCCCACGTCGGGCGACACCAGCACGGGCACGCCGTCCACCTGCGCGGGTGCCCAGGCGCGCCGCCGCCGGCCCAGCGCGCCGGCCATCCCCGCCAGCGCCAGCGCCGCCAGAGCGGACGACGCGATCCACAGCACCGCGAGCGGGGTCTGGAGCCGCTCCGGAGCCAGCGCCTCGGCCAGCCATCCGCGCGCCCTGCGCGCCGGCGCCGCTCCCGCTTCGCCGCCCACGCCGGCCGTCAGCGTCTGCACCGGCACGGCGGCCGGCGCCGGGCGCAGCGACCCGAAGGCCCGCGCCCCGGCGGGGATGGCCAGCGAGAGCAGCATCGCCCCCGCCCACACCCAGCGCGTGCCCCGGCCCAGTGGCCGCAGCGCCAGCTCCAGCGCCACGGCGCCGGCGGAGAGCAGCGTGCCCACGGCCACGCAGTACAGCATCCAGTGTGCGATCATCCGCCCGTTCTCCGGCCCATCGGTGGCCTGTGAGAGGTGTCCCCGACGCTGACCTACTAGATCTATAGTAGACTGTAAACCGTTCCGCTTCGGCTGTCAACTAGTTTTCTAGTAGATGAGGATCATGCGAGACAAATTGATGCTGGAGAGCCGGCTACGCGCGTCGGCCGGACCAGCCGCAGCGCCGCCACGACCAGCGCGGCCGACGGCGGCCAGCGCGGCCACGGTGGGCGCGAACGCCGTCCACGCCGTCATCCCTCCCCTCGCTCGCGCAGGCGCTCCTCCAGCAGCTTCTGCATCCGGCGCAGCTCGTCGTCGCCCAGCCCCCGGTCGCTCACGAGGTGCGTCAGCAGCAACTCGGGCGAGTTGTTGAACAGCTTGCGCGTGATGCGGCGCAGCACGCTTTCACCCGCGTCCTGCCGCTCCACCAGCGGGTGGTAGCGGTACGCCTTCCCCGCCTCGGTGTGGCCCACGTACCCCTTCTCCTCGAGGGTGCGGAGGATGGTGAGCACGGTGGTGTAGGCCAGGTCGTCGGGCATGCGGCCGCGCACGTCGGCCACGCTCCCGCCGCCGATCTCCCACAGCACGGACATCACGTCCAGCTCGCGGTCGGTGAATGCGATCTCCACGTTCGCTCTCCGGCTCAGAGTCAGTAGCTTCGGCCGCCGGCGACCGCGTGCTCGGCTGGGAAGGAGATCACCATGAAGTTCTCGCCCCGGCCGGAGACGTGCAGGTCGCCCACCACGGCGCGCGCCGCGTCGAAGAACCGGGGGTCGCCACGCACCACCTCCAGCACCTCGGGCTTCTGGTAAGGCTCCACACGAATCCTTACCGCCACCTGGCCGGTGACCCCGGCCCGGCGCAGCGCCCGGGGGTAGTGCCGGCGAACCGCGCGCAGGTACGACCGGCGCTCCATCCGCCCCGACAGATCCCCCACGTTCACGACCTCGGCGGCGGTGGGCCGGAGCCAGTGGATCGACACCCGCGCCACCGTTGGGCCCAGCTCGGGCCACAGGCCGGCGTAGCTCTGGACCGAGCCGGTCTGGCCCATGTACGGCCGGATCTCGCGCTGCACCGCCGCGCCCGAAGAGGCGTAGCCCAGCAGCGAGCCGGTGCGGACCAGGTTGTGGTGGACCACCTCGCCGCCATGGCTCAAGACGAAGACGGCCATCTCGTCGTCGTGCATCCCCTGGCGCAGCACGCGGGGGTAGTAGCGCTCCAGCAGAACACGCGGGGTGATGGCCGACCGGGTCAGGGCGGCGGTCCCGGGCCGCACCTCGAGCCGCGTCACGGGCGGCTGCACGGGCGCGGGCGCCTGCCAGGCGGCCGCGGTGAGCGCCATGGCCACGGCGCAGAAGGCGGCGGCGCGGAGGAGCGGGCGGCGTACGCGGGGCGCGGTCATGATGCGAATCCTCCGTTCCAGCGTAGAAATGGACTCCACGATGGCCACCGCGCCCACCAGCCTGGTGCGCGAGACACGGCGGCCCACGTCCAGCAGCACCGACCCGTAGCCGGCGATGTCGGCGCGGCGGAGGACGCGGGCGTCGCAGTCCACCTCCACCGCCAGCCGCAGCCGTCGCAGCTGCCACCACCCGGCGGGGTTCCAGGGCATCAGCACCACGGCCGCCAGCGCGGCGGCCAGCAGGCGCGGGTCGCCCGCGCGCACGTGCTCCTGCTCGTGTACCAGCATCAGCGCGCGGGCGTGGGTGCCGGCGCCCAGCGCCCAGCGCGGAAGGACGATGCGCGGCCGCAGCACGCCCACCACGGCAGGGCCCACGTCGTGCGACACCAGCACGGGAACGCCGTCCACCCTGGCAGGCATCCACTCGCCCCGGCGGCGTTCGACCACGCGGGCCGTGGTCACCAGCGCCAGCGCTGCGGCCGCGGACGACAGCAGCCAGACGAGGAACAACACGGCGATCCTCCCTCGAGGCTCGATCACCTCCCACCACGCCGGCACGGTGAGCGGCGGCGTTGCGCGGGCGACCTCCGCCCGGGGCGCCGCCGGAGCCACCCCCGCGCCCGGCGCCGCCTGCGGAGCGGCGGCGGCAGCGGAGCCGGGAGCGGCGGTTGGAGCGGCGGGGAACGACGCGTGGTCGGGGGCGAGCATCCACGCCGCGGCGGGAACCAGGAGCGTAAGCAGCAGCGCGGCAGCCCACACCCAGCGCGTGGGGCGCCCCAGCGAGCGCAGCGCCTTCTCCAGCGCGGCGGCACACCCCGAGAGCAGCACGCCGACCAGCGCGCAGTACAGCATCCAGTGTGCGATCATTCCCGCTCCTTTCGCCGGCCCGGCCGGTGTTGTGGGTGCCGCGACGCGCATACTACTAAATCTCTAGTAGATGGTAAATCGCGCCGCCCCGGCTGTCAACTAGTTATTTAGTAGATGGGGAGTGGACGGGACGAAGTGGTACGCGTGAGCAGGAAAACCCGGCGCATGATCTATCGTTGCTGCCGCCGCCCTGCTGGCACGACCCCCTTCAAACCGACGAACGTGGGAGAGTTTGCCCGGGTCGCTCGGGCACGGAGCCCAACGTCCAACCGTCTCGTGGGACGCTGGGGGTGGACGCAATCCGTCTCGCCGCCGCACGATCCTTGCGCGGCGGCGGAGCGACGGTGAATCGACGGTCGAGACGGAGATCCAGAGGAGACAACGGGATGACAGGGACGATCAGGGGAGTGATGGCGGGGGCGGCGGTCGCGGTGCTCGCCGCGTGCGGTGCCACGCAGCAGGGGACGGGCTCGTCGAGTCCGCGCGCGTTCAGCGTGCCCATCTACAGCGCGAACGGACAGCAGGTGGGAAGCTTCATGGTCACGCAGGTGAGCGCCGACTCGGTGCGGCTGGTGGTGGAGAGCACCAGCATGCCGGCGGGGACGCACGGCACCCACCTGCACGCGGTGGGGCGGTGCGACGCGCCGCAGTTCACCACGGCCGGGCCGCACCTCAACCCCACCAACCGCCAGCACGGCCTGCGCAACCCGCAGGGCCCGCACCTGGGCGACATGCCCAACCTGACGGTGGGAGCGAACGGGCAGGGAAGGCTGGAAACCATCGTGCGCGGCTCGCTCACGCCGGGGCGCGCGCCGATCTTCGATGCCGACGGCACCGCGCTGGTGGTGCACGCCACCGCCGACGACCAGGTGACCGACCCGGCCGGCAACTCGGGCGCGCGCATCGCCTGCGGCGTGGTGGCGGCGCCCACGTCGAGCTAGGGCGCGCGGCGGCGGGAAGATGCGACTGGAGCCCGCGCGTCTTGCCCGGATGCGGATCACGATCATACCGGATCCGAAAACTCCGTTGCCGGACCAGGGATCGCTGACGGGTCACACAGAGTCACGGAGGCACGGAGAAAACCGCTCGTTCTTCCTCTGTGTCTCTGTGACTATGTGTGACACCCGGGGGCGCTGGATCCGGCAACGGAAGCCCGCACGACGGGATTGAATACAGAATACAGGAAAAGAGGACGGAAGCGCGCCGCGCCCCCGTCCTCCTTCTTCGTACCTCCGTACCTCGTACCCCGCCGGTGCTCTCGTACCCGAAGCCTAACGCAGCCGCTGCAGCAGGTCTTTGTTCGTCTTGGTGTCGTTGAGCTGCTTGTTGAGCAGCTCGATGGCGTCGTAGGGGTTCAGCGAGCTCAGCGCGCGGCGGAGCTGGTGCGCCTTGTCGAGCTCGTCGGCGGCGAACAGCAGCTCTTCGCGGCGCGTGGAGCTCTTGTCCACGTTGATCGCGGGGAACACCCGGCGGTCGGCCAGGTCGCGGTCCAGCACGATCTCGCTGTTGCCGGTGCCCTTGAACTCCTCGAAGATCACCTCGTCGCCGCGGCTGCCGGTGTCGATCAGCGCGGTGGCGATGATGGTGAGGCTGCCGGTGCCGCCGCGCACCTTGCGCGCGCTGCCGAAGAAGCGCTTGGGCTTCTCCAGCGCGCCGCTGTCGATGCCGCCCGACAGCATCCGCCCGGTGCCGCGCTCGGTGGTGTTGTAGGCGCGGGCCAGGCGGGTGAGCGAGTCGAGCACGATCACCACGTCGCGGCCGCTCTCCACCTGCCGGCGGGCGTGCTCCAGCACCATCTCGGCCACCGCCACGTGCCGGTCGGCCGGGCAGTCGAACGAGCTGGCGATCACCTCGCCCACCCCCAGCATCTCCATCTCCGTCACTTCCTCGGGGCGCTCGTCCACCAGCAGCACCAGCAGCACCGCCTCGGGGTAGTTGGCCGCCACGCCCTCCATGATGTTCTGGAGCACGGTGGTCTTGCCGGCCTTGGCCGGGGCCACGATCAGCGCGCGCTGCCCCTTCCCCAGCGGGGCGATCAGGTCGATGATGCGGTTGGTGTGGTCCTTCTTCCGGCCGCCGCGGTCGTACTCCAGCCGCAGCTGCTCGTCGGGGTAGGTGGCGGGGAGCGACCCGAAGTCCACCCGCGCGCGGGCCTGCTGCGGGTCCAGCCCGTTCACGCTCACCACCTGGTCCATGGGTGCGCTCTTCCCCCGCCCCGGGGGCGTGCCCACCGTGCCCTCCACGCGGTCGCCCGTGCGCAGGCCGTAGCGGCGGATCAGCGACTGGCTCACGAACACGTCGCCGTCGGCCGCCTGGTACCCATGCTTGAGCGTGCGCAGGAAGCCGCTGCCGCTGGGGAGGATCTCCAGCAGCCCGGAGGCGGCCGGAGCGGTTGCCGGGCGAGCCTCACGCTCCCCGGCGGTGGGTTGTGCAGAAATGGTCATGCAGCTTGGTTCCAGATTGCGTTTCCCAGGGAACGCGGAGAACGCCGCCGGCGAATGCCGGAAGGTTGGAGAATTCCTTGTCTCCGAGAGTCTGGCTGTGACTAAGAGGGGCTCGCCGGGCTACGTCAAGTTGCGTGCCGCGAAGCGGCAGGGAGGAATCGACGGCCGAACATTGTGCGAGTGCCCGCCAAGATAGCGGAATGCCCCGGAAATGCAAGGACAATCGCGCTCTTCGAGTGTGTCCCGATACACCCGTCCACGCCGAAAGTGCCACCACCGCACCCGGTCGCGCGACTTCCGAAGATCCAGATGTTTAAACCGGCGCGCGATCGGAGACACGGCAACGCGGAGTGCTTCGCCCGACGCCGCGTCGAACCCGTGCCGGCAACGGTGACACGGTGTCCGGTCCGCTACCCTGGGCCGGCCCGCCGTCATCCGCGGAGGCATCGGCACCCGGGTTTTTCGGCCGTCCGGCGCCACCGTTCTGGTGCCCCCCTGAGCCGGTGTGACGAAGGGGGCGCTCCGGGCGTCACATCA
>DASWMA010000556.1:0-2531 GCA_036399995.1 Longimicrobium sp.
GGTGGGCGCGGACGACCGCGTGCTCCTGCTGTCTTCCCTCAGCTTCGACATGAGCGTCTACGAGACGCTGGGGATCCTGGCCGCCGGCGGCGCCGTGGTCGTCCCCACCGCCGCGGAGCTGCGCGACCCCGCCGCCTGGGCGGGGCTGATGCGCGACCACCGGGTGACGGTGTGGAACTCGGCCCCGGCGCTGCTGGGGATGCTGGTGGACCACCTGGAGTCCGCCCCCGCCGACGCGCCGGCCGCTCTGCGCCTGGCCTTCCTGGGCGGCGACTGGGTCCCCGTCACCCTGCCCGACCGGCTGCGCGCCCACGTGCCGGGGATGGACATCGTGGTGATGGGCGGCGCCACCGAGGCGTCGATCCACTCCATCATCTTCCCGGTCCGCGAGACGGACCCGGCGTGGAAGAGCATTCCCTACGGCGCGCCGATGGCCAACCAGCGTGCCTACGTGCTGGACGCCGGCCTGCGGCCGGTGCCGGTGGGCGTGCCCGGCGAGCTGTACCTGGCCGGGGTGGGGCTGGCGCGCGGCTACACCGGGCGGCCGGACCTGACGGCCGAGCGTTTCCTGCCCGAGGTGTGGGGCCCGGAGCCGGGTGCGCGGATGTACCGCACCGGCGACCTGGCGCGCTACGGAGAAGACGGGACCATCGAGCTGCTGGGGCGCATCGACCACCAGGTGAAGGTCCGCGGCTTCCGCATCGAGCCGGGAGAGATCGAGGCGGTGCTGGGTGGGCACCCGGCGGTGTCGCGCGCGGTGGTCGCGGCGCGCGACGATGCGGCCGGCGAGCGGCGGCTGGTGGCCTACGTGGTCCCCGACCCCGCCGCGGCGCCGCTCCCCGCGCGGCTCCTGCAGCTCCAGGCCACCCCCGACGGCGCCGCCGCCGCGTGGTCCGAGCTGCCGAACGGCCTCCCCGTGGCGCACCTCAACGCCAACGAGACGGAGTTCTCCTTCCGCGAGGTGTGGGACGACCAGGTCTACCTCCGCCACGGGATCACCGTGGCTGACGGCGACTGCGTCTTCGACGTGGGCGCCAACATCGGCCTCTTCACCCTGCTGGCGGGGTGCCGGTGGTCGGGGGTGCGGGTCTTCGCCTTCGAGCCCATCCCCCCCGTCTTCGCGGCGCTGCGGCTGAACGCCGAACTGCACGGGATCGACGCGCGGGTCTTCAACTGCGGGCTCTCGCGCGAGCACGGGAGCGCGCGGTTCACCTACTACCCGCACATCTCCATCGTCTCCGGCCAGTTCGCGGACCCCGGGGAGGAGCGCGAGGTGATCCGCACCTTCATGCGGGGCCACGGGTCGGTGCCGGAGACGCGGGAGGTAGAGGGGGAGGGGCTGCTCGAGGAGCTGGTGGAGACGCGGCTGGAGCGCGAGGAGTTCACCTGCCCGCTGCGGACCCTCTCGGAGGTGGTGCGCGAGCACGGGGTGGAGCGCATCGACCTGCTGAAGGTGGACGCCGAGAAGGCCGAGGAGGAAGTGCTGGCCGGGATCCTCGACGAGGACTGGCCGAAGATCCGGCAGGTGGTGGTCGAGGTGCACGACCGCCACGGCCGCCTGGACCGCGTGCGCGCCCTGCTGGAGCGGCACGGCTTCGTGGTGGCCGTGGAGCAGGACAGCGTGCTGGAGCAGACGCCCTTCTACAACCTGTACGCCCGGCGCCCCGGCGACGCGGTGCGGGACGGCGGGGCGGGGCGCGACGGGGCGGGGGAGTGGACGAGCGTGGGGCGGCTGGTGGAGGGGCTGCGCGAGCACCTGCGGCGCGCCCTCCCGGAGTACATGGTTCCCGGGGCGTTCGTGGCGCTCGACCGGCTCCCCCTCTCGCCGAACGGCAAGGTGGACCGGGGCCGCCTCCCCGCGCCCGCGGCCATGGTCGCGCGGGCGCAGTACGCGGCCCCCCGCACCGCCACCGAAGTGGCGCTGGCGCGGATCTGGGCCGAGGTGCTGGGGCTGGACCCGATCGGTGCGCGCGACGACTTCTTCGCGCTGGGCGGGCACTCTCTCTCGGCGGCGCGGGTGGCGGCGCGCGTGCGCGAGCGGCTGGGCGTGCAGGTGGCGCTCGGCGAGTTCTTCCGCGTGTCCACGCTGGCGGGGCTGGCCGGGGCGCTGGACGCCTCCGCGCGCGGCGCCACCGCCGCGCCGATCCCCCGCCTGCCGGGCGACGGGCCGTTCCCGCTGGCCCCGGCGCAGCGGCGGCTCTGGCTCTGGGAGCAGATGAACCCCGGGGCGGCCGCTTACAACATCCCCGTCGCGCTCCGGCTCGCCGGGCCGCTCGAGGCGCCGGCGCTCGAGCGGGCGCTGGGCGAGATCGTGCGGCGCCACGAGGCGCTCCGCACCGCCTTCGTCCTGCGCGACGGCGCTCCGGTGCAGGTCATCCTTCCCGAAGCCCCCTTCTCGCTCCCCCTCGAGACGCTCTCCGGGGACGGCGGCGAGGCGCTCCACCGCCGCCTGGCGGCCGAGGGCGCGCGCCCCTTCGACCTGGCCGGGGGGCCGCCGTTCCGTGCCCTGCTGCTGCGCACGGGCGACGAGG